>CALBSU010000540.1 GCA_937967285.1 uncultured Acidobacteriota bacterium | reverse complement strand
TTTATCGACGATGGTTTTGACGCCTTCGTAACCCATCTTGAAGGGGTTCTGGAGGACCAGGGAGTCGATCGCGCCATCCTTGACGTTGTTGACGAGATCCGGCGTTGCATCGAATCCGACGAGCGTGACCTTGCCGTTCATGTTGCTCTGACGGATGGCGCTGACCGCTCCGACGGTCGAGGATTCGTTCGATGCGAAGAGCCCGTTCAGATCGGGGTGCGAAGTCAGGATGTCCTCCGCCGCCGAGAGCGATTTGGTGGCGCTGGCTTCGCCGTAGAGCCACTGGACGATCTGGATTCCGGGGAACTCCTTGCGGATCGTCTCGTCGAAGCCGATTTCGCGCTCATCGGTCGAGACCGAGCCCTTCTTCACGCCGAGGATGGCGACCTTGCCCTTTCCGCCGAGTTTTTCGCCAATTCGACGGGCCGCGACCACTCCGCCCTGCCGGTTGTCGGTCGAGACGTAGGAGATATAGTTTTCGGTCGCGATGCCGGAATCGAAGATGGTCACCGGAATCCCCTCGCGCTGCGCGCGCTCGACCATCGGAACCAGGGAATCTCCGTGGGACGGCGCCAGAACGATGCCGTCGACGCGGCGGTTGATGGCGTCCTCGACGATGTTGATCTGACCCGAGATGTCCGTCTCCTGAGCCGGGCCCTTCCAGTCGATCTGAACTCCAAGATCTTTCCCGGCTGCATCGGCGCCGGCCTTGACCGTCAGCCAGAAGGAATGAGAAACGCCCTTCGGGATGACCGCGATTGTCTTTCCGGACTTCGTTCCGCCGTTGCGGTTGCAGGCCGTCAGACCGGCCGGGACGACGATAGTCAGAATCAGCGTAACTGCCAGAATGGTTCTTTTCATGATGTGCGTGCGGGCATGTGACTCGACCTTCACGGGGCGAGCACGAGAACTCCTTTGATGTAATCTTTCTGAAACCTGTCCTGCGAGAAGGCCCCGGGGACCTGCTCGAGGGAATCGTAGCGATGCGTGATGAACTTCGAGACGTCGACCCGGCCATCGAGCAGCATCCTGAGAGACCTGCTGTATGTCGACGAACGGCCGTCGGATTCGAAGCCTCCCGAGGCGCCCGTCGGCGCGACGAGCGTCGGCTCCATGAACTGGATCCGGTTCAGGACGCCGAGGTCGACTCCGTGATGCCCGTGGCCGTACAGCAGAATGGTCGCCTGTTTCCGGATCAGACCGGGAATCAGCGGGAAAAGTTGAGCGATGCCGGCCGATTCGATCAGGTAATGGATCTTCTCGCCGCCCGTCAGTTCGTCGATCGCCTCGACCAGATCGACCGAGAACGGATCGACCGTCGTCGCGCCGTAACCGGCGGCGAGCTCCCGACGCATCTCGTTCGGCTCAGAGACGATGATCAGCCCGTCGAAGCCGATCACATTTCGCAGGTACTGCGTGAAGAGAAGGCCGGCCGGGCCCGCGCCGCAGATCAGGACATTGCGGATCGGCCGCTCGCCGCCGAATCTGTAGCGCGCCGATGTCCGCTCAGCCATCTCGCACGAATGCGTGACGCAGCCGAGAGGTTCCGTCAGCGCGGCCTGCTCGGTCGGCAGGTCGCCGTCGATCCTGACCGTGTTGACGGCCGGGACGGCGACGTATTCCGCCAGCGCGCCCTGCAGCCCCGTGATCCCGTGCTCGGCATAGTTGCCGCATTGATGCGAATTTCCCGTATCGCAATATTCGCACGGAACAGCTTCGGACCGGCTATGGCAGTTGAGTCCCTGATCGACGACGACCGCGTCCCCGATCCGGACGTCGCTCACATCCGATGCCTTGTCGACGACAACGCCGCAAAACTCGTGCCCCAGTACCTGCGGAGATTCCTCGAAGGGGATGACGCGGCCCGAGCTGTCGAAATTGTAGTTGGCGTGTCCCTCGTAGATGTGAAAATCGGTTCCGCAGAGACCGACTCCGCCGATCCGGACCAGCACCTGGCGCGAACGCAGCGTCGGGACGGGGATCTCGCGGATCTCCATCCTGTTGGCGGCCGGCAGTGTCAGCGCTTTCATCGTTTTACTCATCGAGGTCTTTCGTGTCGAGCCGTCCTTCCGACTGTAGAATTCTGAATCTCTCGATGGTCTCCCTCACTCCGCTCGCGAGCGAGGTGTGGGGAATCTCGCCGATCGCCGCAATGATCGCCGAATCGTCGAGCGCCGAGGGCATCGCGATGCCTGCCTCCGCCACCGTGATCGTGCCCGCCGATCCGGGTACAAGTCGCTCGATCTCCGTCATCACCTGCTTCACCTCGACCGTCTCGCCGTGCAGGTTGAAGACGTGCGCCCCCTCTGTCGCGGTCGATGCCGCCCGGATGAAGGCGTCGGCGCAGTCGGCGACATAGAGGAAATCGGTGCTTCCGCCGAAGCGGATGTGAAACGGGCGACCGACGACCGCCGCTTTCATCGCCTTGGTCGGATCCGATGTCATTCCGGTGTCGCGTCCGACGCCGTAAACGGTCAGAGGTCGCAGTCCGCAACTGCTGATCCCGTGATCCAGAAAATAGACGCGCGCGTTGTCCTCGTTGCATCTTTTGAATGCGCCGTAGTGGGTCGACATGCCGCCCGCGTCGCTCTCGGTCACCGCCCGGTCGCCGTCTTCGGGGGCGCCGAAGACCGCCGCGGAACTGGCATAGGCGATCCGCCTGACAGCTGAATTCCGGGCCGCCTCGAATATGTTGATTGTTCCTATCACGTTGACCATCGCGCCGAGTCGGGGATTGACTCGACAGGTCGGCACCTGCAGACCCGCCAGATGAATGATGTGCGTGATGCCTTCGGATTCGACGAGCCGTCCGACCTGTTCGCCGTCCGTGACATCGCATTCCCGAAAGGTCGCCCGCGCGATCTCGTCATCGTTCATGATCAGCCGCAGTCGTCGAGGGTCGGCATCCTTGTCGGTTGCTACCACTCTGCTGCCCGCATCGAGCAGGCGCTTGACGATCCACGAGCCGATAAATCCGTGTGCTCCTGTTACCAGATAGACAGCCTGATCCATCTTAACTGTGCCTTCTTCAGCCCGGACCATTCCGGGCGTAATTTATCTCTGATTATTAATGCGGAGAACCTGATTCGTGGTTCCTGAGTCTGGCGAATGATAGCAAGCCATTTCGGAATTGGGAATGGTAGCGATTGCGGTTTTTTTTGTCTATGTGTTATTCATTGACTGTCCCAATACGGTTCAAGCAGATCAGAAAGACCTCTGCGGGGTCTTTAACCGGCCGCTATCGGAGCCGGAAACGGGCGATCGAACCGGATCGACCGTCGAATTTTCAATCAAGTTCATCAGCAATATACCAGTACCAGGGAGTCGCAAATGACGCGATATGCATTCATCTGTACGCTTATGATCGCCTGCGCTGCGTTTTTCTTTTCAGGCTGCAGCGGCAGTGCCCAGCCGGGCGAAGCCGCGAAACCCGAAGCGACCAGGCCGCTTCCCGATATCGGAGAGATCGTCGATCGCATGGTCAGTTATGACGGCTGCCGCGATATTACCGCCGAGATGAGGATGACCGCCGTCGACGGCGAAGGAAAGAAGGACCAGATCGACTTCAAGGTCCAGCGCAAATATGCCGGGGACCGGACGATGACCTTCATCTCGGTCCTCGCGCCGAACGACGAGGCCGACAAGGCGATCCTCGCCATCGAGAAGCCCGGTGCCGAGACCGAGGCTTTCTCCTATCTCTCAGGTCTCAAAAAACTGACCAAGCTCAATTCCGGCAGGCAGCTTGGCTTTCACGGCGCGAGGGTCAGCGTTCAGGAACTGCTCGGCATGGAGCTCAATCAATACACCCGCAGTGAGGGCGAGAGGGTCTCCGAATCGGGCAGGGAACTGATCAAGGTCACTTTTCGCGAGAAGCCCGACCGCGGACTGGCCTTCCCTCGGATCGAAGGGTACTTCAGCGAATCGGAAAGCGCGCCGGTCAGATTCGATCTCTACGACCAGCAGGATCGGCTGGCCAAGAAGGTCCGGATCGACGAGATCAAAACCATCTCCGATCGCCGGACGATCACGGAGGTGGCGATAGACGATTTGCAGCAGAATCTTAAACTCACGCTCGTGACCCGGAACGTCTCGTTCGACAGCGGCATTCCGGACGCGATCTTCACTGAAAACCATCTGATAGCTTACGTCGACAAAGCAAGCCGGATCATCGATAAATAATCGGGAGCTCATGATCAATTTCATCGTTGCCCGCCCGCGATCAGTCATTGCACTGGTCGTCCTCATCTCGCTGATCTTCGCCTTCGGTTTGAGAAACGGACTCGAACTCGATGCGTCTCCGCTCAGTTTCATAGAGCGGACCAGCCGGGAGAAGGCCTTTTACGAGACCGCGCGCAAGAACTTCGGTCCGGACGACTATCTCGCCGTCGCCGTTGTCTGCGAGGATATCTTCACGCCCGCGAATATGGGCCGCCTTCGGTCGCTCCACAAAGGGATCAGCCGGATGAAGGGGCTGACCGAGGTGACCAGCCTGATCAACGTCCCGTACGCGCGGAGCTTCGAGGGAGGAGCCTCGCTCGATATGCTGGTTCCGGAATCCGCCGCTTCCGCCGAGACGCTCAGGCAGGCCCGCGCAATCGCCGTCAGCGACCGGCTCTATTCCGGAAACCTGGTCTCCGCCGACGGTCGGACCGCGGCTTTCAATATTCTGCTCGACGGCAGCCTCTCGACTCAGAACCGCCATCAGATCGTATCGGAGATTTATGAGCAGACCCGGAATGCAGGCTTCGACGCATACTACCTGGCCGGCGATCCGTTCTCGCAGTGGCGGGGGACTCAATCGATCAAACGCGATCTGAAGGTCTTTCTGCCGCTGACCATGCTGCTGATCGGCTCTCTCCTCTGGTTCAGCTTCAGGTCGATGGTCGCCGTGATACTGCCTCTGCTGACGATCGGGATCGGACTGCTCTGGCAACTCGGGCTGATGGGATTTGCAGGCGCACGGTTCACCATTCTGGCGCTCATGCTTCCGACGCTCATGCTGGCGATCGGCTGCTCGTACATGATTCATGTCATCAATCAGGTGGGCATTTCGAATGAGCTGATGGCCGGCGAGAAGTCGAGCCGCAAGGTGCTCGAATCCGCGCTCAGGTTCATCAGTCTGCCGGTCATCGTCTCGGCGCTGACGATCATCGCCGGATTCCTGTCGCTCGCCTTCACTCGAATACCTGCAATCCGCGAAACGGCTGTCTATGCCGCGGCCGGCGCAGCGTTCACCATGATCCTGTCGCTGACCTTCATTCCGGCGGTTCTGGTCATCCTGCCGCGCGGCGCCCTTGCCTTCCGCGTGGGACTCGGAGGCTCGATGGTCCGCCTGCTCGAACGGACCGGGCGCTGGGCCACCTCGAACCAGATGCTCCTCTACATTCTGACTGCGATCATCGTCGTGATCAGTCTGATCGGCATGCGCCGGATAGTCATCGACATCGATTATTTCCACTTCTTCAAGCCCGGGTCGGAGACGAGCGTCGGACTGGCGGAGTTCAATCGCAGGCTCTCCGGCGCGATCACCTTCGATCTCGTGATCGACGCGAAACGCCCGGGAGCGATCGAAAGGGCCGACCTGCTCGACCGGATCGATCAGTTGCAGAAATTCGCCGAGAAACAGAAGAACGAGGCGGGTTTCGGAGTCGACAGGACGCTCTCGGTCGTCGATTTTCTGAAGCACATCAACCGGGCGTTTCATGACAACGATAATTCTTTGTACGCCATTCCGAGGGACGAACGGGTGATCAGGGATCTGCTTTCTGACCGCGACCAGCTCAAGTCGTTCATCTCCTCGGACGGTCGTGTCGCACGGATACTTGTCCGGTCCAATCTCTCATCCTCGCAGGCCATGGACGGCGCCATTCATTCGATCGAGAATGAGGCCAAACGGATCTTTCCGGATTGCGATGTGGCGGCGACAGGCACCCTGGTGCTGCTCAATCGCACCTCGGATCGCATCGCCCGCGACCAGATTCTGAGCATCTCGATCGCGCTGGTGACGATCTATCTGATGCTCTCGATCCTCTTCCGCTCGCTCAGAGTCGGACTGACCGCCCTGGTCCCGAACCTCATTCCGGTCCTCTTCTTCTTCGGATACATGGGCTGGCAGGGAATCGAACTCAACCTGACCACGAGCCTCGTGGCCAGCGTCGTGCTCGGACTGGCGGTCGACAACTCGGTCCAGTTCATCGTCCGTTTCAGAAGGATGCAGAAGGATGCGGACGGGCTGAGAGATGCCATCATTCAGAGCATGCGACTATCCGGCAGGCCGATCATCTACGCCAACATCGCGCTCGCCGCGGCATTCGCCATCTTCGCTTTCTCCGACTTCAAACCCGTCGGAGCATTCGGCCTGCTCTCGGCCGTGACCATCATCGGATGCCTGGTGGAAGACCTCGTCCTGCTGCCGGCGCGGCT
>CALBSU010000539.1 GCA_937967285.1 uncultured Acidobacteriota bacterium | reverse complement strand
ATGTTTCGTCATTTGAATCTGCCCGGGCAGCTGATCGCCATCTGCCTGCTCGTCGTATCTGCCCTGCTCGAGACACCATCGCGCCCCCAGGAATTCATGCTCTCGAGGGGCGGGATCTCGTCGCATGACATCTCGGAAGAGAAGCGCAAAGAGGGGCTGACTCGCGAGCAACTGGCCAGGGAGGCCTGGGTCTGGCACAAAGCCAACAAACAGCGCCTGGCCGAAACGCATCCGGACGGCGCCGATGCCCTGAAGACTCAGGTGACCAGCGCGGATGTCAACGGGATCGCGGTCATCCAGGGCGACTCGCGGCTGATCACGAGCGCCAATGCGTTCGATCTGGTCGGTTTCGAGATCAGGTTCACGCCTTCCGGCAACGGCTATGCGATAACCTCCGCCGGCGCGCCGTTCGACACGAATTTCGGCAGCAAACTGGACCTGACGGCGGCGCCGGCCGTCAATCCGAAGCCGCAGGCCGATCCGGGCGACGACGGCTTCATCTCGGAGAGTATCGGTTTCTCGTTCCCGTATTTCGGCAAATCGTACAGCAATATCGGGATCTCGAGTAACGGCAATCTGATCTTCGATCCCGGCAACGTCTCGACCGGCGCTCTCAACGACGGGGCGGTCAGTTCGATCGCCTCGCTGAGCGAATTTCAGCAGGGACTGCCGAGGATCGCGCCGTACTGGCATGACCTCGATGCCCAGGCCTCGCAGACGACCGGAAACAAGGGCGTCTACCTGCGCCGGGACGCCAACCGGATTCTCGTCACCTGGAACGATGTCCGGGATTTTCCGAACGATCCGTTGACCGACACCGGCGTTCACAGGTTTCAGGTTTCGCTCTTCAACGACGGGCGGATCGTCTTCTCCTACAGTCTGATCCAGATGACCTCGCAGGCGCTGGTCGGCATCAGTCCGGGCGGCACCCAGAACATCCCGAGTCTGGTCAATCTGCTTTCGCCGCCGGTCGGCGCAATCTCGAATCCGATGGCCGAGTTCTTTTCGACTTCGACGAGGGTGGATTACCTGGGCGCGATCGAGTCATTCTACGCCGGGCATCCGGGCCAGTCGGAGACGTATGATTTCATCTATTTCATGACCGATTTCGATTTCGATCTCGGCGGCGGAGCATTCGCGTTCTTTCAGCCGCTCAGAAACAGCATCCGGGGAATCGGTCAGAGCACTTTCGACGACGATCCCGGAGGGACGCTCGGATCGACGAAGGTCCAGGGGATACTCAATCTGAGCAATCTGGTCGGGGACTACCCCGATTCGCCGGTTACGAGGTTCCTCGGCGCCAATCATGCGCTCTCGATCTTCGGGCAGGAGCAGGGGCATCGATGGCTGTCGTTCGTCAGGTATCCGGGCAATACTTTGCTGCTGCTCGGCCGTGACGATGCTCACTGGAGCTTCTTCATGAACATCGAATCGACGACCAGCAGTGCGGCGGCTCCAAGGTCGTCATCGATGGAGGGGAACGTCTGGGTCGAGAACAACGGGACATTCAATTCTGTCAATCTGATCGACGGATTTTCGCGGCTCGACCAGTATCTGATGGGCCTGCGACCGTCAAGCGATGTACCGGACACCTTCGTCATCGCCAACCCGACTAACACGACCAGAACTCGTTCCTCAGGCCCGCGACCGAACACCACCGTCAGCGGTACGCGCCAGAACGTGACGATCAATCAGATCATCCAGGCGAACGGAGCACGCATCCCGGATTCAACTCAGGCGCCGAAGCAGTTTCGCGCAGCCGTCATCCTGCTGGTGCGCGAGGGCGCGCAGCCCACTCAGGCGAGCCTCAACAAGGTCACACGCTACCGCCTGGCCTGGGAGAGCTACTTCTCGCAATCGACCGATTTCATCGCGACGCTCAATACTTCGCTCGCCGGGACGCCGGGTGAGGGCGTGTCAAAGGTCATCGCGGCCGCTTCGGCTGCCAGTTTCAGTCAGGTTCTGGCACCGGGCGAGATCGCTGCAATCTTCGGATCTGGTCTGACGCCCGGCGCCACGATTGCGGCCTCGAGCCAGCCTCTGCCGACCAGCCTTGCCGGAACTCAGGTGCTGATCGACGGAATTCCCGCCCCGCTCTTCTTCGTCTCTCCCGGGCAGATCAACTTCCAGGTTCCCCGGACGACGTCTCCGACGACAGCCAATCCCCCCGTCCAGTCCTCGACCTCGCTGATCGAGGTGGTCAGCAATGGAGTCCTGATCCGTGCGGGTACCTTCCAGATCGCGCCTTCGGTCCCGGCGCTCTTCACAACCAATCAGAGCGGGACGGGAGGCGTCGCGGCGCTCGACGCACTGACCGGCGCGTCGGGCCCCTTCAACGCCAAACAGGCGAACGGCCAACCGAACATCATCGCAGTCTTCGGAACCGGCCTCGGCGCCGATGCAACCGACGTCGACGGAGACGTCAAGGGCTCAGTTCAGGCGACCATCGGCGGCAATGCGATGACTGTCGGCTATGCAGGACGCGCGCCCGGCTTCACGGGGCTCAACCAGATCAACCTGACCTTCCCCGCCGGCATCGCCGCGGGAACTCACGAGCTGATTGTCCGCCGTAACGGAATCCCCGCCAGAACCGTGACGGTGACCGTCAAGTGATATGGAGTGCGGAGCGCGTGCGCTCCGCTTTCATAAACGGATGACGGCAGGTTTGAGAGTGATATAGCGGAGCGCGTGCGCTCCGCTTTCATAGACAGATGCCGGCAGGTTTGAGAGTGATATAGCGGAGCGCACGCGCTCCGCTTTCATAAACGGATGTCAGCAGGTTTGAGGGTTATATAGCGGAGCGCACGCGCTCCGCACTCCACATTACTTCCGGCGGGCGCGCATGTATTCGATGACTCCGGGAAGGATCGAGATCACGATGATCGCGAAGATGACGAGC
>CALBSU010000538.1 GCA_937967285.1 uncultured Acidobacteriota bacterium | reverse complement strand
CGCTGTGATTGACGATGCGCGCGCTCACCTTGTCGGTATATTTCGGCTGATAGATCGCGGGCAGCGCGCTGACGTCGGCGATTGAAAGGTTGAACAGATCTTTGGCGCCGATGTCGATCGGGACGAGTTCGATTTCGCTGTTCAGCCGGTACGCCGCCTCGGCCGGCAGGCGGCCCGATGCCTGGAAGTCGGAGATCAGGCAGATGCGTTTGCGGCGGGTCGGGGCTTCCTTGAAGAGGTTCTCGGCGCCGCGCAGGGCCTGGGCGTAGTCGGTTGCGCCCGCTCCCGGCTTGAGCTGCGCGATCAGCGATTTGAGCTTGCCGTTGTCGGTCGAAAACCTCGACTGGATATCGAAGTTCTGGTCGAAGGTGATCAGCGCCACGCGGTCGCCGTTTCGAGCCTCATCGATCAGTCGGGAGGCGCGATTGCGGGCCTGCTCGAAGCGATCGGCGGCCTGCATGCTGAACGAGGTATCGAGAAGTATCGCAGTCGATGTCCGGTTTTCGGCATTGGCTGCGTCGCTGCTGCTGAAGTACGGCCTGACGAATGCCAGCACGATCAACAGAAAGGCCAGCGTTCTGAGCAGCAGCAGGAGCAGGTTGGTCAGCTGGCGGCGACGGATCGTCCTCTGAGGAACCCTCCGGACGAACATCAGCGACGGGAACTCGACGCGCGGTGCCTTCGTGCGCCTGACCAGGTGTACGATGATCGGGACCGCGACGGCCGCCAGTCCCAGCAGAAATAGCGGATTCAGAAATGACATCGTTTACTGCTTCGCCCGTTTAGCCAGATATGTGAAGAGCGCCTGATCGAGCGGTCGATTGGTCGTCAACAGCTCGTAATCGATCTTGTTGCGCGCCGCTCCGTCGCGCAGGTCGTCGAGGTGCCTGCGAAACGTATCGCGATAACCCTCGGCCAGAATATCCGGCATGACATGGATCTGTTCCTCGGTTTCGGAGTCCTCGAGCATGACCGGTTCGGTGAATTCGAAGTTGATCTCGTTCCGATCCAGCACCTGAAAGACGATCACGTCATTGCCTTTGAAACGCAGATGCTGCAGGGCGTTGATGATGTCCTCGGGTTCGTCGTAGAAATCCGAGATGACGACGATGATCCCTCGCCTTGAGATCCGCTCAGCCGCCTGATGAAGCATGTTCGAGAGTCGCGTCACGTTGCCCGGTTCGAGCTGCTCCATGCGCCCGAAGATCGTCCGCATATGGCCGCTCCGGCTGTGCGCGGGGACGTGCGTGCGAACCTCTTCGTCGAAAGCGATCAGTCCGACCGCGTCCTGCTGCTTGTTGGCCAGATAGGCCAGCGAGGAGCCGAGAAACTGCGCGTATTGCAGCTTGGTCACAGGACCCGTCGTGTATCTCATCGAGGCGCTCGCATCGATCAGAATGTGGCACTGCGAGTTGGTGTCGGCGCGATATTTCTTGATGTAATACCGGTCGGTTCGCGCGAGCAGCTTCCAGTCGAGATAGCGCAGATCATCGCCCGGCATGTACTGACGGTACTCGGCGAACTCGGTCGAGAATCCGGTGTAGGGCGAGCGGTGCAGGCCGGAGATGAATCCCTCGACGACAGTCCGCGCCAGCAGTTCGAGCGAAGTGATTCGCGCCAGCACCTCCGGAGCCAGAAAACGCGGAATCCCGCCCGACGGAGGCGGAGCCTCCCACGCCGGCTTATCCCCGGAGAGTCTTACCCCTTCTGTGTCCTTCTTCTTCCAAAACATAAATTAGTAGAAAGTAGAAAGTAGAAAGTAGAAAGGAAACATAGAAAGTGTTTTTCAGAGATCAAATACTTTCTACTTTCTACTTTTTACTTTCTACTCAATCAGAGTCCGGATTTCGGTTCCGGCACGGTTTCGACC
>CALBSU010000537.1 GCA_937967285.1 uncultured Acidobacteriota bacterium | reverse complement strand
TAGAAAGGAAGAACGGATGTACAAATCGATTTGTACATCCGTTCTTCCTTTCTACTTTCTACTTTCTACTTTCTACTTTTTACTAACTTTCTACTGAAGCGGGTTACAACTGTTGTTCTCGCCCTGGATTATCTGAAGCGGGGCGACCCGGAAGGTGAATGAATTTTCGTTCGATGCCTCACCGGACGAGATGACGATCGGCGCCTCGGACTTGATCTCGGTGATCTCGTCCTCGCACTCGAGCATCGAGGTCAGGACGGCATCGACTTTCGCCTTGCGCTTCTGTTCGATGAAGGTGATCAGTCGAATCTGGTTCCCGGTCTGCTCGTCGCAGTTGGAAGCAGGCCCTGACCTCGGCGCGACACGCGACGCGGTTCGCCAGAACGGGACCTGCCGCAACTGGTCCTGATTGATGATCGGCCGAACGCGGAACATCGTGCATTCGACGATGCTCTCGATATCGGGCAGCGAGACTGGAGCCCTGACAGCTTCGTAACGTGCCGGGATGATGAGATCCGAACGGGTCTCGAGCCAGGCCGTATTTTCGACCGGCGCGGTTTCGCCGGAGAAAGCGATCGCGGTCGGGCTCAGGGCGGGCGCATCCTCGCTCAGGATCTCAGCCAGCTCTCCTTCCAGCAGAGCCGCAGCCAGTTCCTCGCTTTCATCGGTGGCCGAATCACGGCGGGTCCGCCCGGCCGGCCGTTCGATTACCGCTTTGCCCATTTTGACGGGCGCCGCGGGTGCTTCCTGTTCAACGCCGGGCTGCTGATAGGCGAGCACGTCCTCGTCGCCGTACCAGACCGGCTGCTCATCCTCGGAGAACCAGCTCCGGGTCAGCGTGACGGCCAGCAGGTTTGCGTTGCTCAGCCCGACTTCGGCTGAATCCGGCAGGACGATCCTCATGGAATCGGCGGCGGAAAAGATCTGGTTGGTAACGTTCCTGACCGAAAACGGCTTGACGGCATTCGCCGTCACGATCAGCGCGATGATAATCAATGCTCGCAGTACAGCCTGGCCAGTCATGGGATACTCCCTTCGGGGCTTCAGCCCCCTCGACAGCGGAGAGGCCGTCCGGCCTCCCGTCACTCCTTCACTGATTCTTCTTTCAATTACTTCTTCGTTTGAAAACCTGCTCGGGGTTTCCCTGTCTTTCGTATCGTTAGTGATCCAACCGGCATCCAGGTTTCAATTCCCGGAAAATTCTTTCTTCAGTCGCTCATTATGCCCGGGATTCGGAATCCTTATTATGCATCAGATCGATATTGAGGTTGTTATCGTCTTGTAAATTACTTGTAAAAAGAGCATCTGATTCCGTGGATCGGTGCCCGGCGGAATCCAAAATAGTGGATTTTAATCCTCGAAAGCCGATCTTCAGCGGCTTTCTGAGGATGATAACGGCCCCGGAGAGCTCAGCGGGTGCAGAAATCTCCCGCGTACATAATGGTTATTCAAATCTGAGAGGGGAAAGTTCCACGAAAAACGCATGGAGTACCGCCTTCAGGCGGTACTCCATACTTTCTCCGAGCTTATGAGAAGTAGCGATCGTGATCCGCGGATTCGATTCTGAGCCGGCCTTCTGCGACGGCGAGATCGAGGTTGGCGACCGTTTCAGAGACGGCCAGGAAGCGGTTGATCGATTTGACTGCCGGGAAGAGGCGAAGCGACATCTCCCAGGCCGAGATTCCCTCGGACGGGACCATGCCGACGACTTTGGCGAGTCTGCCTTCGATGTGTCTGACCAGTCGATGGAAGTGCTCTTCGTAATCGGTGACGTCGTCGCCGTGAGCGGTTTTGAGGATTGTCGGATGAAGCTCCCTGATTCTGGCCACCGAGACCAGGTATTCGCCGAGCGAGGGGAAGCGGCGGCGCGGGTCGATCGGGTCCGGATTGAGGATCGGATTGGGCGTGATCGTCTTGAGGATCGTGTCCCCGGTCAGCATCAGGCGGTTGCTCTCCCTGAGCAGACAGCAGCTTCCGGGCGTGTGTCCGGGAGTGTGAACGACTCGAAGCGCGCCCCTCTCGAAGGCGAACTCGTCATTGTCGCGATAGGGCTCGACATCCTCGACGGCATCGGCATAACGATGGATCAGCTCATATCGCCCGGCCATCTCATCGAGCTGGTCGCCGGGCACGCCGGCCCTGGCCAGCAGGTCGCGGTTGACGCGTGTCTCGCGATGAATCGAGATATTGCGGTACTCCCATTCGTGGACGTGGACACGGGCGCCGGATTCCCGCTGCAGCGTGCCCGCCAGTCCGCAGTGGTCCTCGTGAGTGTGCGTCAGGACGATCCGCCGCAGGTCGGAGACCAGCACTCCGAGGTCTCTCAACTGCGCGCGCAGCGCGTCGAGCGCCTCACCGGTCTTCGGGCCCGTATCGACCAGCGTCAGCGGATCCTCCATCACCAGATAGATGTTGATCGGCCCGACCGGAAACGGTGTGGGGATGACGAGTTTTTCAATCCTCATGATCAGTAGAAAGTAGAAGGTAGAAAGTAAAAAGTAGAAAGCGGGATAGCGAACCCCACTTTCTACTTTCTACTTTTTACTTTCTACTCAGAAGATATATCCACCCGCCTCGACGACCCTGTCGGCGAGCGATTCACGGATGGCGGCGGTGTTGAGCGGCTCCTGTTTGGTGAAGCGGCGCAGGGCGGCCAGCAGGGTCCGCAGTTCGTCGCCGTCGGTGATCGCGGCCAGCGCGTTCTTTGCGGCCGTGTCGATGCGCTGGATGGCATCGTGCGAATAGAGCCTTGCGGCATCGATCGCGGCACGGTGCTTCTCCTCGCCGTCGCGGGCGATCAGCTTGGCGGCGCGCCCGATGACGCTGTCCATCAGATACGCGTCGATGATCACATCGGCCGTCCAGCTGAGGACCATCTGCTGTTCCTGCAGCGCCTCGCGGAACTTCTGGGCCGACAGGCCGAGCAGCATGAGCGCGACCTTCTTGGCGTTGGCGGCCAGCTTGCGCTCGCCGGCGAGCGGCGAATCGTCCTCGTCGACGTCGAACGAGGGACCGGCCAGCAGCTCTTCCTGCAGCTTCTGAGCGGCGGCGAAGAGCGGCAACCCGCCTTTCATCGCGCGCTTGAGCAACTGACCCGGAATGAGCAGACGATTGATCTCGTTGGTGCCCTCGTAGATCCGGTTGACGCGGCAGTCGCGATAGACGCCCTCGGCCGGATAGTCCTCCGTGAAGCCGTTGCCGCCGTGGATCTGGACGTTCTCATCGGCGCAGTAGAAGAGGATCTCGGTGCCCGCGACCTTGATCATGGCGCATTCGATGGCGTACTCCTCGATCGCCTTGAGGATCTCGACCGGGTTCGACTTGTCGATGTTCTCCTCGCGCGCCTCGATCATGCCGGCGGTGCGATAGACCGCGGATTCGCAGGCGAAGAGCCGGGTCAGCATCTCGGCCAGTTTGTACTTGATGGCCCCGAACGAGGCGATCGGGCGGTTGAACTGGCGACGCTCGGCGGCGTATTTGGCAGCCATCGACAGCACGCGCTTGGCTCCGCCGACCGAGCCGGCGCCCATCTTGATGCGGCCAAAATTGAGCACGTTGAAGGCGATCAGGTGGCCTTTGCCGACCTCGCCGAGCAGGCGATCCTTCGGGATCTTCGCGTCCTGCATGATGAGCGGAGTGGTCGACGATCCGCGCTGTCCCAGTTTGTGCTCCTCGTTGCCGTTGCTGACGCCCGGATCGCCGCGCTCGACGATGAAGGCCGAGAACTTGTCGCCGTCGACCTTGGCGAAGACCGTGAAGACGTCGGCGAAACCGCCGTTGGTGATCCACATCTTCTCGCCGTTGAGGATCCAGTGCTTGCCGTCCTCGCTCAGTCGAGCCGTCGCCTTGGCGCCCAGCGCGTCCGATCCCGAGCTCGATTCGCTCAGGCAGTAGGCGCTGACCCACTCGCCCGAGCCGATCTTCGGCAGATACTTCTGCTTCTGTTCATCGGTTCCGAAGTAGACGATCGGCAGCAGGCCGATGCTGCTGGTGGCGCCGAATCCGGTCGCGAACGACGCCTGGCCCGAAAGATTCTCGGCGATCAGCATGTTCGAGACGTGATCCAGTTCGAGCCCGTCGTACTTCTCCGGTATGCTCGAATTGATCAGTCCCAGGTCGGCCGCCTGCTTGATCAGCATCCGCTGAATCTCGTAATCCTTGCTCTCCAGTTTGTCGTGATTCGGAATGACCTCCTTGTCCATGAACTCGGTGGTCGTCTGTCCGATCAGCATCTGCTCCTCGGTGAAGTCCTCGGGCGAATAGACCTGGGCCGGAAGCGTCTCGGCGAGCAGAAACCCGCCTCCCTGTATCGATTCTTTCTCCAGTTGTGCTGCCATGGTTGATTGTCCTTTCTCGAATATTTAAGAAGTAGAAAGTAGAAAGTAAAAAGTAGAAAGTGCAAAAATCCCTTCTACTTTTTACTTTCTACTTTCTACTTCGCGTCATCTCATCAAATTTTCAAAAATCCCCGCTGCTCCCATGCCGCCGCCGACGCACATGGTGACCATGCCGTAGCGTGCCTTGCGGCGCTTCATCTCGTAGAGCAGTGTGGCGGTCAGTTTGGCTCCGGTGCATCCGAGCGGGTGACCGAGGGCGACGGCTCCGCCGTTGACGTTGAGCCGCTCCATGTCCATGTTGAGGACCTTGACGACCGAGAGGGCCTGGGCCGCGAAGGCCTCGTTGAGTTCGATCAGGTCGATGTCCTCGAGCTTGAGTCCGGCAGCTTTGAGAGCCTTCGGGATGGCGACGACGGGGCCGATGCCCATCTCCTCAGGCGCGACGCCGCCGGTTGCGAAGGAGACGAATCGCGCCATCGGCTGCAGGCCGAGCTCCTTCGCGCGGTCGGCTGACATCACCAGAGCGGCCGCCGCTCCGTCCGAGGTCTGCGACGAGTTGCCGGCCGTGACGGTGCCCCTGGCGTGGAAGGCCGGACGCAGCTTCGCCAGTCCTTCGATCGTGGTGTCCCGGCGGACGCCCTCATCGACCTCGAAGACCTTCTCGGTCACCTTGATCTTGCCGCGCCCCTTCTCGTCGGTCACCAGGTCGCGGGTCGTGACGGTCAGCGGGACCACCTCGTCCTTGAACTTGCCGCCGTCGATCGCCGCCGCGGCATTGCGGTGCGAGCGGACAGAGAACTCGTCGGCCTGCTCGCGCGTGATCTCGTACTTGCGCGCCAGATTCTCGGCCGTCAGTCCCATGTTGAGATAGGTGTCCGGATAGACATCGACGAGCGTCGGGTTGGGCGACAGGTTGTGACCGCCCATCGGCAGCAGCGACATCGACTCAGCGCCGCCTCCGATCGCGACCTCCGAAAATCCGCACATGATGTGCTCGGCGGCCTGGGCGATCGCCTGAAGGCCGGATGAGCAGAACCTGTTGATCGTGATCGCCGAGGACGAATTCGGCAGTCCGGCGAGCAGCGCCGCCTGACGCGCCATGTTCATCCCCTGCTGTGCTTCGGGAGTCGCGCAGCCGATGACGACATCCTCGACCTCTTCGGCGGCGACCTGCGGCGTCCGTGCCATCAGTTCCTTGATGACCGCGGCTGTCAGATCGTCAGGCCTCATGTCTTTGAGAGTGCCGCGCGGAGCTTTCCCGATGGCTGTCCGTAATGCATTAACGATGACTACTTCACGCATTGTGTTCTCCTTGGGAGCGCCGAGCCCCAGCTCGGCGTGACTTCGATACCAGGATTCTTCTCGTAGCGTTTGCTTTCGGAAGGCTTCGCCGAGCTGGGGCTCGGCGCTCCCAGGGGCTCGGCGCTCCCGGGCGCTCCCATCCATGTTACAATGCCATCCGGTACAGCCTGTGACGGTCATTCAATCAACCTGATATTCCGGAGTAACACCATGCGCCTGCTCCTGATCTTGCTGATTCCGCTCCTGACACCGAACATACCTGCACAGAATCCGGTCAAAGGTACATCCATCGTCGCCGGAAAAGTGACGCTCAAAAAGGAGCCCGCGAAAGGCGTGACGATCGGCCTGTTCGACAAGAGTCTGGTCGAGCGTAACCCGAACGCTCCGGGGCTGCGAGTCAAATCCCAGCCGGACGGGACGTTTCGCTTTACGGAAGTTCCGGCGGGTGTCTACTACCTGACAGTTTTTGCCCCGGGTTTCGTCGTCCCGGGCGACGCCAATTTCTGGCCGGTCGGCCGGTCGAAGGTGGTCAATGTGGCGGAAGGCGAATCGATCGACGATCTGGATCTCGAACTGCAGCCCGGCGGAGTGATCACCGGCAGGGTGACCGACGCCTCGGGCCGCCCGCTGGTCGATACCATGGTGGATCTATTGAATCTGGACCAGAACGGCAGGCAGGTCCCCGTCAGGTCAGGATGGAATCCCTACCTGAACATGACGGACGATCGCGGGATCTATCGCGTGTATGGTCTGCCGGCCGGCAAATACGTCGCCTCGGTCGGCTTCGAAAGTAAAACCGGGTCGATAACTTTTACGATGAACAGGACCTACTATCCGAAGACATATCATCCCGATGTCTCTGAGATCGAGAAAGCGCGCATTCTGGAACTGAAGGAAGGCGATGAGATCACCGGGGTGGATATCGTCGTCGGTGAGATCAAACGGACATACGACGTGCTGGGCCGCGTGATCGACGATCAGACGGGGCGTCCGCTGGCCGGCGTGCAGGTGTCCTACGGCCAATACGATACGCAGGCGGGCATGGTCACCACATGGGGCTCGGGCGATGTTGTGACGGATGGCGACGGCAAATTCAAGTTCAATGGTGTGCTGCCCGGAAGTTACGGCGCGTTCGCTCAACCGAATCATAATTCTGAATTTTACAGCGATGTCAGACCGTTCTTGATCAGAGACGCGGATGTGGAAAGTCTCGAGCTGCGAGCAACGCGAGGGATGACCGTGGCCGGCAAGGTCATACTGGATGCTTCGGTCGATCCGGCCGGGATCGCGTCTGCCGGCAAGTTGCGGGTCTTTGCCGGAACTCTCCGGGAAAATGCCGGGCCGCCACCCGTTTCGGTCATGTCCGAAGTTATGCCCGACATGACTTTCATGCTCAAGGGAATGCAGCCGGGAAAAAATCTGATTCAGGTCATGCCCGCGAACAGTGAGGTCAGGCTGGCCGTCACCCGGATCGAGAAAGATGGCGCGGTTACGCAGGACAACAGAATAGATATCGCCTCCGGAGAACAGATCCGAAATCTGAATGTCTATCTCACCATCGGGTCCGGCGTGATCAAAGGTCGGATCGTAATCGTCGGTGGCAGCCTGCCCCGCGGGTTGATCCTGGGCGCATGGATCAAAAAAGATGGTCAGGGAGGATTCGTTAACACCGCAGTCGATGTCGACAGTCGCGGCAATTTCGTATTCAAGAACCTGCCTCCCGGAGACTACGAAGTTCGTCTGAGCTGCCGATTTGCCGGAAGGGGAGATCCCTCGCCGGAGATCAGATACATCATTGATAAATTTTCCGGCGTCATGGAGCGAGTGAGAACAGGATATGGCTCCGAAGCCACGGTGACGATGACGGTCGATTTGAGATAACCCCGGGAGCGCAGGCATCCTTGCCTGCATGATCTCGATAAACGAACCTTTCGAGGAATATTATGCGTGTGAATACAGGCATGCCGAGCTGGTGCTCGGCGCTCCCGGCGCTCCCGGCCATCCTCTTGCTCGCCGCATCATTTATATATGCGCAATCCGGCGGAGCGATCAGCGGCAGAGTGATCAGCGAGGACGGCACGGGGCTTCCGAACGTGACGGTCAGCCTGGGCACGGTCAGCGGGACGCGCTCGGGTCAGCCGCGGACGACTCTGACCGACGAAGAGGGGCGTTTCAGATTCACGGAGCTGCCCTATGCCAGATACACGATCTTTCCGCAGTCGTTCGGCGGCTATGTTCCGCCGATCCCCGAACCCGGGATGCTGGCGGAGTATGTGCCGGGCGATAACGTGACGCTGGTCATGACGCGCGGCGGAGTGATCACAGGTCGCGTCACAAATTCGAATGGCGAGCCGGTGGTCGGCATCCAGATCAGCGCGGTCAGAGTCCGCAGTGAGTCCGGCGCGCGGATACGCGTCACCGGCCCGGCCGGTCCGAGGTTCACCGACGACCGGGGGATCTACCGGCTTTACGGTCTGCAACCCGGCACCTATGTCGTCGCAGCCAACATGGGACAGCGCAACAATTTCACCAACACCCCGTTCGACGGCGAGACTCCGACGTTTCATCCATCCTCGACGCGGGATACGGCGGCCGAGGTGACCGTTTCGTCGGGAAGCGAGATCGGCGGCATCGATATCCGCTATCGCGGCGAGGCGGGACGCAGGCTGAGCGGCAGATTCGTCACCGCCGACGGCCGGCCGGTCGGTCCGGGCGCGATGGCATACCTGCTCTACCCGGGCGTCGGGATCCCTGCCGGGATGAGCCTTTCACCACGCCCCGGCGACGGATTCGAAATTCAGGGCGTCAACGACGGCGAATACGATCTGATCGGCGCCCAGGGTTTCTTCGGAAAAGAGTCCGGATACCTCTCCATCCCGCGAAAAGTGACCGTCCGTGGCGCGGACGTGACCGGCCTCGAAATCAGACTCGCGAGGATGGGTACGATCGAGGGGAAATTGCAGGTCGTCGAGGATAAGCCGGAGGTCTGTCCCGGCATCCCGGCCTGGAAGCCGGAATCTGCGCTCGTCTCGGCCGAGCGTGACAGGCAGGGACTAGACCAGTCTCAACAGTTCTTCATTTCGGTAACGCCGCCGACTCCGCCCGCATCGGACGGGAGCTTCTCGCTGACCAATGTCCTGCCGGGGCGTAACCGGATGGTCCTCAGATTGCCGGAAGGCTACTTCATTCAATCGATCACGAGATCCGCTGCAAATCCCCGGACGAAAACATCGGACCTGCCCGGCGGATGGATTGAATTGAAATCGGGCGAGAAGATAAGCGATATTGCGGTCGCAATCAGCCGCGGCGCGGGATCGGTCACAGGCAGAGTAGTTCCGGAAAGGGACGGCGCCGCTCTCCCGTCGCGCATGACCGTCCACCTGATCCCGAAAGAGGGCGCTGACGATCTGCTGCGGTACTTCGAAGCCCCGCTTCGCGATGACAGAACGTTCTCAATAACCAACATCCCGCCGGGAAAATATCTCCTGGTAATTCGCGCCGTTCCCGACGACGAACCTGCAGGATGGGCCGGCCCTCTGACGGCTCTCGATCCCAAAGAACGCGAAAAACTGAGACGCGAGGCAGATGCCCGTCCCAACGAACTGGATATCGCTCCCTGTGTGGGAATAAAAGTAGAAAGTAAAAAGTAGAAAGTAGAAAGTGAGTAGAAAGTATAAAGTAGAAAGGGATCCGGGCATCTCCATGATCCCTTTCTACTATTTACTTGTAACTGCTCAGCCTCCGTTGGAGGGCAAATTCCTCTATTACCCCGGGGTTCGCTCGGCCTGCGGCCTCGCTGCACCCGGGGCTACAATCTGTCACCCGCTCCGCGGGCTCAGAACAGGCTGAGCAGT
>CALBSU010000536.1 GCA_937967285.1 uncultured Acidobacteriota bacterium | reverse complement strand
TTGCGATAGCCTCTCATCGACCATGTCCCGTTGAGGTTTATCTGGAGCTCCATGATGTAACCGGTCCGGTCGAAGCCGCCGAGGTTGGCGTGGACGACTCCGAGCGGCGAAATGGTGTAGGCGGCGACGAAGAGGCCGATCAGGTTCTCGGGCGATGATGCGGTCGCCAGCGACGGATTACCCTGTTGAGGCGGATCGTGCCAGCAGAAGTTCGGCGCCGTGTCGAGATCGCAATGGATCAATGAGTAGGGCGCGCCGTCGTCACCGTAACCGTTGAAACGGTGGCCGGCCTCGATTGCGGCGGATGGCGGACGGGTGCGGACATATTCATTGCGGTCGATCCGGCCCTCCTCGTCCTCGCCCGGCAGCGGGATGGTGGCGTCCCAGGCGGATCCGAGAGTGGCGTTCCAGTACCAGGTTCCGGTCGACGGGTTTTGCGCGCGTCCGATCCCGATGTTCTTCCAGGCTGCGGTCAGCAGCAGCGATTTCTCCGTGAAAGAGTTGAGCCATTGATCCGAGACGGCCGATCCGGTCGCCCTGCCAGAGGAGAGGATAGTCTCCTCGACCAGCGTGCTTCGGCCGGTCGGATAGCCATAGGCCATCGCCCTGCCGGAAGGGTTTCTCCCCTGTGAATCGACGCGGTTGAGATAGTTTCGCGCGGCCATATCCCTCGCCAGCCAGTCGGAAGCGCGGGTCAGGCTGATCGAGGCGCCGAGAGGTCCCAGGCCGTACTGGGATCTGAAGCGATTGATCTGCTCGAGAACACGCTGCTCCTCGTCATCGAGCGGCGTCGCTGTAGCCGAATCGACGGGAGTTCCGCCTGGATTCGGTGTCGGGGTTGGATTGGGAGTCGGTGTGGGAGTCGGAGTGGGGGTCGGGGTTGGAGTCGGGGTGGGCGTTGGTCCGGGCCCGGGTGGAGAGTTCGACTTCGAGATCGTCTCGAGGACGAAGGCATTGAATTCAGGGCCTGTCGTCGTTCCTTTCATCGGCACCCTGATCGTCTGTCCTGTCGACCATGTCCCTTTGACGACCGGGGCGCCGAAAATATCCTGAACGATTCGAATCTCGTATGAATCCCCCGACTTGAGGAAGGTCGACGGATCGATATCGATGAAATCCCTCATCTCCGGATTGAAGACGGCGATGTTGGCGCGGCCCGGGGCGTACCGGTTGGGGCGAATGACGATGCGAGGACCCTTCGGGGCGTTGAGGATCGTGCTCCCTCTCTCCTGGCCGGTGTAGGACTGCCACTTCGAGAGGGTCATGAAGCCGCTGAACTTGTCGTTGACATACGCTGTGAACGCGAACGTCTCATCGGGAACGATGTAGGTATTGTTCTCGAGGCGATAGGACGAGAAGGACGTTCCCTGCGGAAGCTGAATGCCGAAGAGCTCCTTCGCGCCGCGCACATAGTTGCCCGAGAAGACTGCTGTGTTGAACCTCTGGATGCCGAACGGGATGATGACATTTCCCAGCAGGTGATTGTTGGTGATGATGATGTCGTCGTTGCCCTCGCTGACATAGCCGACGAAGCCGATCTGGCCGCGTTTGTTGTAGGGATGCCAGAGCACATTGCGGTCGATGATGATGCCGCCGGTCCGCTTGCTGGCCGATCCGATGATCAGGTTCTGGATGCGGTCATAGGCCTCCCGCGGACGCGCGGGGGCGCCGCTGTTGAGGATGAAGTTGCCCTCGAAGGTGATGTTCCGGACGTCTCCAGCCTCGGCGTATGCCTTCATCCCAGTCGCGTAGTTGTCGAGGCTGATATTGTCCGCTATCAGTTTGTGGCCCGTCACGTTCTGGGTATAGATCCCGTGCCCGTGGCCGCGATAATCGTCGGTCGCCTCCCATCCGTTGCGATAAATGACGCACCCGTAGGCTTCCGAGTTGACGGCCGGCGACCAGAATCCGATGCCGTTGCCGCAGTCGTGGATGACCAGGTTGATCAGTTTCGTGTTCGGAGCCAGGACGTGCATTCCCATCGGGCGGGGGCGCGTCCGGTCGGGGTTGGAATTGGTGACCTCGAAATCGCGATAGATGGTCCAGGCACCCTCGACGCGCATTCCGCCGTCGATCGTGGCCCGCTCGCCGGTGTATTGACGGACGGTGATTGGAGCGGCCTCGGTCCCCTCGAGCGTGCTGACGAGCGTCGGATTCTCTGTCCCGATCAGCGCCGCACCGGGCGCCTGGTAGGTTCCGCCTCTCAGCCAGATCGTATTGCCGGGTCGGGCCGGTCCTTTTTTCGAGAGCGCGGTGACGATGTCGAGCGGCTTCTCGATCGAACCCGGATTGACAGATTTCCCGTCAGGAGCGACGAAGAGGTTGCCCGGTCCCGTCGGAACATCCGTCGAGGGCGGCGGCGGAGTTTCCGGAGAAACCGGAGCCTCGCCGGCAGGGGGCGCGCCCGACATCCTGATCGTGATCACCTCCGATGACTGGATGCCGCGCTGATCCCGGAACTTGATCCTGACCTGATAATAATAGGTCACTCCGCGTTGAACGTTACGATCGATGAAGTACTTGGCAGTCGCCGAGAGCGAAGACAGAAGTTTGAGCGTATTCGGATCGGGATTCTCGCTCCTGTAAATGTCGATCGACAGCGTTCCCGACGGATTGTTGTACTTCCAGGTCAGACTGACCGTGTTGGATGAGTTCTCCACTCCAGATAACGAGACCAGACTGGAAGCCAGATAGGACTGGATGATGAAACCGTAGCTCATGACCAGCAGGCTGGCGAAAATGAAGACCCTCCAGCGGGAGGAGTCGAGTATTCTCGACGGCAGGTTTCGGTTCACGATCAATCCATCGGGAAAAACGGCCTGGCGGAGTGATCTCAACAGCTTCACGGTTACTTCACCTCACGGTTCTGTCTGGATTAATGCATGGAGGATGATCAACTCAATCATCTTAGTCAAGATGGAACGGGACTTCATGCGATGGTCCGCGGTTCGGCGGAGGTTGTATCGCCAGCGGGGAAAGTCCGGTCGCGAACGGCCCGCCAGGGTCGATTCAATTCGACCCGGGAAAGGATCCATTCACGTCAATCGATCATCTGATCCGCGTATCTGAAGGTATGCAGTGAGGGGCCGATACGCAGGAGAGAGTATAGTCAATGGCGCCGAACGAGGTCAATGATTAAATAGTTTTCGGGTGTAACCGCTCGGTTAGGGGAAAAGTTTCCAGTTTCCAGTTGCCAGTTTCCAGTCTTTACTTTGAAAGAATGCGGTTCGGCCAGACCCCTAAATTAAATAAGTACAGATCTCAGGATAACTACTGGCAACTGGAAACTTTTCCCCGAACCGCTCGGCTACACACGAAAACCGGAAATCAACCCCGTCCTTCAGCGCGAGATTCGAGTGAAGTCGCGGCGCGGAGTGCTGCGCAGGACCAGAAAATCGAGTACGCCGCGGAGGAATCCGTATCCGTAGCCGAAGTGGAAGATGGCGAAGATGAGCGGGAGGATGGGGAGGAATCTGAAGTCTCGCGCCTTGCGGCAGGCGACGACGGCCGCGCCGAGCGTGGCAGCGAAATAGATCGCCAGGCAGGCGGCGAGAGCGAGCCGGGCCGGAGCGAGAAAGAACGAGAGGATGGCGAGCAGGCCGAGTCCGAGCACCCAGGCGCCGGGGACCAGATGGCGCCACGATGCGGGAAGCCTGTGTTTCTGAA
>CALBSU010000535.1 GCA_937967285.1 uncultured Acidobacteriota bacterium | reverse complement strand
ACCTTCGGGATCGGATTCATCTTTTATTACGGTCTCATGCGGGCCGGACGAAAGGAGCGACAATGGGACGAACAGTGAAATGCGGGCTGATTCAGGCGAAGAACGCCGCGCCCGCCGACGCGTCGATCGAAGAGATCAAGAAGGTCAACATCGAGCGGACGCTCAGCCTGATCGAGTTCGCGTCGCGGCAGGGCGCGAAGATCGTCTGCCTGCAGGAGATCTTCACGACGCCCTATTTCTGCGCCGAGCAGCAGACAAGATGGTATGAGGCGGTGGAAAAAGTTCCGGACGGCCCGACGGTCAAGCTCATGCAGGAGGTGGCGCGCGATCACGGGATCGTGCTGATCGTGCCGATCTACGAGGAGGAGCAGTCCGGTCTCTACTACAACACGGCCGCCGTCATCGACGCCGACGGAAAGTATCTGGGCAAGTACCGGAAGAACCATATCCCGCACGTGGCTCCGGGATTCTGGGAGAAGTTCTACTTCCGGCCGGGCAATCTGGGGTATCCGACTTTCGAGACGGCATTCGCGCGGATCGGCGTTTACATCTGTTACGACAGGCATTTTCCGGAGGGAGCGAGGGCGCTCGGGCTGAATGGAGCCGAGATCGTCTTCAATCCGTCGGCCACGGTGGCCGGGCTGTCCGAGTATCTGTGGAAGCTCGAGCAGCCGGCGCATGCCGTCGCCAACGGATACTTCATCGGAGCGATCAATCGCGTCGGGTACGAAGAGCCGTGGAAGATCGGCGAGTTTTACGGTCAGAGCTATTTCTGCGATCCGCGCGGGCAGATCATCGCCGAGGGGCCGCGCGATGAGGACGCGGTGGTCGTGGCGGACCTCAACCTCGATATGATCCGCGAGGTGAGGAACACCTGGCAGTTCTATCGCGATCGCAGGCCCGAAACATACAGCGATCTCGTCCGGGAGTAATCATCGAGGAGGGATTTGATGCTCGATTTCGCAATCACATTCAAACCTGACATGACGCCGGAACGCATCGTCGCGCTGACCAGACAGGCCGAGGATGCCGGTTTCGGCTACGGCTGGATCTTCGATTCTCACGTGCTGTGGAAGGACCCGTATCCGCTGCTGACGCTGATGGCGGCGAATACGAAGGGG
>CALBSU010000534.1 GCA_937967285.1 uncultured Acidobacteriota bacterium | reverse complement strand
GCAAGAATCCGATCTTCACGGTCGAGGAACGTGTCGAGTTGCTCGAAGAAGTGCTCCGACCGTGGCAGTCTCAGGTCAGAATCGAGACCTTCAACGGTCTGCTGGTCGATTTCGCCTCGCGCATGGATGCACAGGCCATCATCCGTGGAGTGAGGTCGGTCAAGGATTACGAGTACGAGCTGCCCATGGTTCTGATGAACCGCCGCCTCAACCCGCAGGTTGAGACGATCATGCTCATGGCTTCGAACGACAGTTCGTTCATCAGTTCTTCGCTGATCAAGGAGGTCTTCAGCCTGGGAGGTTCGATCGAGGGCCTCGTCCCTGACCCGGTGATCGAGAAGATGAAAAAGAGTAAAAAGTAGAAAGTAAAAAGTAGAAAGTAGAAAGAAAATGAGTACAAGCGCACCAACCACATCCGCATTTCCTGTCTCGAAGAGAGCGAAGATGACGAAGCTGTCGTCGACGGCGGCGGTCGTCATGGCAGCCGACAAGCTGAGGTCACAGGGCGTCAACGTGATCGATCTCGGCGTCGGCGAACCGGACTTTCCCACGCCGGACCACATCAAGGACGCCGCCAAGCAGGCTCTGGACGAGAATTTCACAAAATACACCGCCGCGACGGGAATCATGCCGCTGCGTCAGGCGATCTGCGATTATATGAATTCGAACTTCGGATCGGACTACGGTCCGGAGCACTGCTGCGTGGTGCTGGGCGGCAAGCAGGGCATCTTCAACGCCGTGCTGGCGATGATCGATCCGGGCGACGAGGTTCTGCTCGAGAATCCGTGCTGGGTATCATTCCCTGAAATAGTCCATTTCGCCGAGGGGAAAGTCGTTCCGGTCGACACGGAAGTGACCGATTTCCACATGACGGCCGATCTGGTCAGTCAGGCGATCACTCCGAAATCGAAGCTGCTGATCATCAACTCGCCGTCGAATCCGACGGGACGATTGATCGATCGCGCCGAGTTCCGCAAGATCGTCGAGCTGGCTGTCGAGAAGGGTCTGTGGGTAATCTCGGATGAATGTTACCTGCAGTTCGTCTATCCGCCGAACGAGGTGAACTCGGCGGCGCTGCTTCCCGAAGAGCTTCGCTCACGGGTACTGATCGCCGGCTCGCTCTCGAAGACCTATGCGATGACCGGATGGCGAGTCGGATTCACGCTGGGGCCGCAGGACTGGGTCACCGAGATTACGAAGATTCAGAGCCAGTCTGCGACGCACGCGGCATCGATCGCGCAGAAGGCCTCGGTCGTGGCGCTGACGGCCTCTCAGGATTCGGTCAGGGAGATGCTGGCCGAGTACATCCGCCGCGCTGAGTGGTTCATTCCGGCGCTCAACGAGATCCCGGGCATCAAGTGCAGCGCGCCTGAAGGAGCCTTCTACGCTTTCCCGAATATGAAGGGCCTGATGGAGAACTGCGGATTCGCGACCTCGAAGGAGCTGGCGGACGAGCTGCTCTGGAAGTACGGCGTGGTGACGACGGCCGGATCGGCATTCGGAGCCGAAGGATATCTGCGGATGTCCTATGCCAATTCGCTCGAGGCGATCAAGGAAGCGGTCGCGCGAATCAAGCAGATGGTCGAGGCGAGGACGAAGTAATATGGAGTGCGGCGCGCGTGCGCGCCGCTATATTTTTCCGCGAAGCATTACAGCGGCGCCCGCGGGCGCCGCACTCCACGTTAAACCGCCTCTCCAGGCGCCAGGAATCGCCACTTCCCTTCCGGCAGATTGCCCAGCATAATTTTGCCGATTCGAACCCGCTTCAAGCCCATAACCCTGAGTCCGACCATTTCGCACATCCTTCGAATCTGCCGTTTACGCCCTTCTTTCAGGACGAATCTGAGCTGATCACGATTGAGCCACTCTACTTTCGCCGGCAGCAGAGGTTTCCCGTCCAGTTCGAGACCGTGGCGAAGCAGTGCGAGTCCTTCTCTTGAAAGAGGTCCCTCCACGCGAACCAGATACTCTTTCTCTATCCGACGCTCGTCGCCGATGATTTTCCTGGCGAGTCTCCCGTCCTGCGTGAAGAGCAGCAATCCCTGCGAGTCGATATCGAGGCGTCCGGCGACTGCGAGCCCTTTCAGGTGCTCCGGCTTCAATCTCCGGTTCGACTTATCGAACATATTGCCGGGCGTGAGCAGAGTGATTGCGGGAGTATAACCGGGTTCCGGCTGAGCTGAGACGTAGCCCACCGGTTTGTTGAGGATAATCGTGATGAGGCCGGCCTGTTGTGATTTCGCTTCAGGGGCGAGGCGGATATCGGCGTCCGGCGAGACTTTGATGCCGAGTTGGCTGACGGGGTGGCCGTCGACCAGGACGAGTCCCTGTTCGATGAATGCGTCGGCTTCGCGGCGTGAGCAGATACCGCGCTGTGCCATCAGTTTCGAGAGTCGAATCGGCTCATCTGCCATGAGTCTTCAGCGGCGGGTCCTGACCTCTTGTTTTAGATCCTCGAATCGGGCCAGGATGTTCTTCTCAATCTGGTCCATTCGCTGGTTCAGGCGTTTATCCATCAGATCCATCCGTTTTTCCATCTCTTCAAATCTGAGATCGACTTTCTCGAATCTGACATTGAACTCGTTTCGCAGAGTCTCGGTCTGATAGCGTATTCCTCCGAGCAGGACGGCCGCCATCGTGACCGAGAAGATGACGAACTGCCAGATCGTCTGGCGGACATTGCTGCCGGCCAGTCGTTTCACTTCGTCGAGTTCTCCGCGCATGTAGGCCATTGTGGTTTGAAGTTCTTCCTGTTTGCGTTCAATCTCTCGCAATCTCGGGTCGATCAGTTCCATTTCTCCGAATCCTTCCTTGATTGAATTCGGGGTGGCCGGATTGTCGATACATTCAGCGTCGGCTGCTGCGAACTTCCTGTTTGAGGTCCTCGAAGCGAGCGAGGATGTTCTTTTCCATCAAAGTCATCCGTTTTTCCATCTCTTCAAATCTGAGATCGACTTTCTCGAATCTGACATTG
>CALBSU010000533.1 GCA_937967285.1 uncultured Acidobacteriota bacterium | reverse complement strand
TTTCTACTTTCTACTTTCTACTTTCTACTTTCTACTTTCTACTTTCTACTGATTAAGAGGTTTTAATAACTTTGAGCATATCATCGATAACAGCGCCGAAGGGATTCATCGCCGGGACGGCGCGGAGCGGGTTGAAGAAGAAGCAGGGAGAGGATCTGGCGATCATCTTTTCCGAGCGCCCGGCGGTGGCGGCGGCTGTATTCACTCAGAATCTGGTGAAGGCGGCGCCGGTAGTGGTATCGCAGGAGAACCTTCGGAGCCGGACGCACCGCGCGATAGTAGTCAATTCAGGCGGAGCTAACGCGTGTACGGGCGAGGCCGGGATGGAGGATGCGTGGGAGACGGTCAGGATCGTAGCGGATTACTTCAACTGCGATGAGCGGGAGGTGCTGGTCTGCTCGACTGGCGTGATCGGAGTGCGGCTGGATATGGACAAGCTGCGTTCCGGCATCAGAGTTGCAACTGCGGAGTTGAGCCGTCAGCGCGGCGAGCGTGTGGCTGAAGCGATCATGACGACCGACACCTTCCCGAAACGGGCCTTGAAGAGGGTCAAGCTGGGCGGTCGGAGCGTGACGATCGGGGGAGTGGCCAAGGGCGCCGGGATGATTCATCCGAATATGGCGACTATGCTAGCTTTCGTCACGACGGATGCGGCGATCTCGAAAGCGGCCCTCGGCAGGGCACTGAAGACGGCGGTCGGACGGAGTTTCAACCGGATCACGGTCGACGGTGACACATCGACAAACGATGCGCTGATCGTTCTGGCAAACGGCGCGGCTGAGAACGAGATGATCGGGAGCGCGGAAGGACGTGACTTCGAGGCGTTCACGGCAGCCCTGACTGATGTCTGCCGGAACCTGGCGAAACAGGTGGTCCGCGACGGCGAGGGCGCGCGCAAGCTGATTGCGATCGAGGTGCGGAACGCTCCATCTGAAGGGGCTGCCCACCGGATCGCCGAGACCATCGCGACGAGCCCTCTGGTCAAGACTGCGATCGCCGGCGAGGACGCCAACTGGGGACGCATCCTGGCTGCCGCGGGTCGGAGCGGAGTCAGATTCGATCCTTCACGTGTCGATATCAGGATCGGGCGAGTGGCGGTGGCGAAGGGCGGGATGGGGCTCAGATTCGACGAAGCCGCTGCCCTGGAAGTGCTGAAAAAGGATGAGGTTACGCTGACAGTCGATCTCAAGTCCGGCGACGCGTCGGCAACCGTCTGGACTTGCGATCTGACCGAGGGATATATCCGGATCAATGCCGATTACAGGTCGTGATCGCTGCCGGCAGAATCACAGAATTGATAAAGATTTACAATAAATTGCAACCGCTATCGTAATGCCTTCGTAAAGTGTTGTCGGTAGCATTAAATAAGACATAAGAAAAGTCGTTTATGAGGGAGAGAAGAGATGAGGACCAACAAACAGAACGGTCTTATTAATAAGATACGGTATGTTTCGACCTGGATGCTGGCGTTGAGCTGTGTCCTGACGATGGGCGTTCCGGCTATGGCACAGGATCCGCAGCAGCCGGTTGCGCGCCCGATACCGCAGCGCACGGTCGGGCTCGAACCCGGCAACGTGGTCAGATGGACTTTGCGGGATGCCATCATTTCCGCGCTCGACAAGAACGTCGACATCGAGCTGGAGCGCGAAAACGTCCGGCTGGCCGGTTATGACATTGTTGCCGCAAAAGGATTTTACGACTTCAATACCGGCGCATCGTTTCTTTACGAATCCGCCAAGCGGCCCAATACCTTCCCGTTCAGCGGTACCACGGACAACTTCACTCTCAACGACACGACCACCTTCAACTTTACGGCCTTCAAGAACATCGAAAAATACGGCAGCAGGGTCGACGCCTCGTTCTCGAACCGCCGCGTGGCCAACAACATCAACCTCTTCTCTCCGCAGTACAGCCCGGTTCTGACGGTCAACCTGACCCAGCCGCTGATGAGGAACTACAAGATCGACACCACCCGTCGTCAGATCAGCATCAACAAGAAGCGACTGGATCTGTCTGATGCGCAGTTCCGTCAGCGTGCGATCGAGATCATCTCGAGAGTTCAGCAGGCTTACTGGGATCTCGCCTTCGCGATCCGTGATGAAGAGATTCAGCGCCAGTCGGTCGAACTGGCCGCCACACAGCTTTCCAACAACCAGCGCCAGGTCGAAGTGGGTACTCTGGCGCCGATCGATGTGGTCTCGGCCGCGACGCAGCTCGAAACGCGACGCCAGCAGGTCTTCGTCGCCATGAACGTGGTCGCCCAGGCAGAGAACGCGCTCAAGAATCTGACGGTCGACGGCCCGCAGGATCCGCTCTGGAAGAGCCAGATCGTGCCGGTTGAGGCCTTCGAGATCAAGCCGATCGCCCTTCCGCTCACCGACGCCGTCAAACTGGCGCAGGAGAACCGTCCCGAAGTACGCCAGCTCTTCCTGCAGAAGGAGATCAACAAGATCGATATCGATTTCTTCAGGAACCAGGCAAAGCCTCAGGTCGATTTCGTGGCCAGCTACGGCTCGATCGGTCTGGGCGGTAGCCCGAGAAGCACGACCGGCCCGGTTCAGCCGTTCCCGGAATTCATCGGCGGGTACGGGACATCGCTCAAGAACCTGTTCAAGAACGAGTTCCGCACCTGGAGCGTCGGCCTGCAGTTCAACTTCCCGCTCCGCAACACGACGGCCAAGGCGAATCTGGCCCGCGCGAAAGAGACCGACCGGCAGATCGAACTCCAGAACCGCCGGCTGCTCCAGAACATCGAGCTCGAGGTCCGCAATGCCGTCCAGGCGGTCGAGACCGCGAAGATGCGAATCGAGGCGGCCAAGGCGGCCCGTGAGTACGCCGAGCAGCAGTACGATGGCGAAAAGAAGAAGTTCTCGGCCGGCCTTTCGACGACCTTCTTCATCCTTCAGCGTCAGACCGAGATGGCTCAGGCTCAGGGCACAGAGCTGAGGGCGCTGGCGGACTACAACAAATCGGT
>CALBSU010000532.1 GCA_937967285.1 uncultured Acidobacteriota bacterium | reverse complement strand
CAGTCAACCCTTACAGTCGAATATCTTGTTGTCTAACCGAGGAATGATGCTATTTGGAGCTGGATTTATCGTGACAAAGGATGAAGCTAATTTGTTGGGTCTTGGACGAGTACCTGGACTTGAAAAACATATCAGACCATATCTCAATGGACGAGATTTAACCGGAATCCTTCGTGACGTTATGGTTATCGATCTTTTTGGGTTGACAGCAGATCAAGTACGCAACTGGTTTCCGGAAGTCTATCAAAGGGTTTTGCAACGCGTAAAACCTGAGCGGGATCAAAACCGGGATGAAAACATAAAAAGAAACTGGTGGTTATTTGGACGCCCACGGCCGGAGCTTCGTGATGCATTAAATGGGCTGAAACGCTTTATTGCAACTGTTGAGACCTCAAAGCATCGATTCTTCGTATTTTTGGATGAGTCGATTCTGCCTGATAACATGCTGGTCAACATCGCACTCGATGATGCCTGTTTTCTTGGTGTTTTATCCAGCCGGATTCACATAGTTTGGGCTTTGGCTGCGGGTGGCAGACTTGGCGTTGGCAACGACCCCCGTTACAACAAAACCCGCTGCTTCGACACCTTTCCTTTTCCCGTTTGTTCCGATTCAGATAAAGAACGGATCCGCGCACTTGGCGAGCAACTCGACGCACACCGCAGGCGGCAGCAGGAACTCCATCCCGGCCTGACGATAACGGAAATGTACAACGTGCTGGAAAAACTGCGCTCCGGCGAATCGCTAACCGAAAAAGAGCGGACGATACACGAACAAGGGCTGATTTCGGTGCTCAGGCAGATCCATGATGAACTTGACGATGCGGTAGCCGATGCCTACGGCTGGCCCCGCACGCTGTCCGATGAAGAGATCTTGCAGCGACTGGTCGATTTGAATGCCGAGCGCGCCCGAGAGGAGAGAACCGGCCTGATCCGCTGGCTGCGGCCCGACTACCAGAACAAGTCGGGCGTTCAGACGACGATCGAGACGGGAACAGACGAACCGGTTACCATCGAGAAGCCGGTCCGCAAGGTCACACGTCGCCCGTGGCCGAAGTCATTACCCGAGCAGGCGAGCGCATTGCGGTCGGCGCTGGCGGAGCAACCAGGCGTAACAACGGCCGAAAATATCGTCCGAAGTTTTTCAGGAGCAAGGACCGACACAGTAGCCCGGCTGCTCGATACTCTTGTTTCTCTGGGACTCGCCCGCGAAGTCGAGCCGGGCAGGTACACGACTTAAATCTGAACGTGAAGATGAGATGCCGGAATCGTTGTGAACAGGGCTGCTCCCACGGTTAAGAGTCTCTGATGCGAGCGATCACCCGTCTCCCTCGATCGACCTGGGGGCGATTCTTTCATTCATCCAGAGCGAATCGGAGTTCGGCCTTCACATCTTCGGTCTGAAGATTGCTCATCGGCACGCCGATCTGATTGAGTGAGAACAGAAAACCGACGCGACTTTTACCTGCCAGTACGGCAGCCTCACCCGATGAGAGCCTCCCAAGTTCATAGAGCTTCGCCGCTAGCAAAAACTTCGCCTCCTCGGAAAACTGTTCACTGTTGATTCCGAGCTTGTACAGCAGATCATCCTGGTATTCGATTGTCAGAGTATGCGCCATGGTTCTACCCGCCTTGAAAGCATTCTACTTATAAGCTCTTTCCTCTTCAATCACAATAATTCGAGCGGAGATGAGATCACCGAAGGATAACTCATCCGACTCCCTCGATCGACCTGCGGATGTCCTTGAACAGGAGCATCAGGTGTAACGGAGTGGTGGGAGATTCCTCCATTCCGAAACTAAGATAGAAATCACGAGCTTCCTGGTCTTTGGCGTGAACCAGAAAAGCGCGGCCGCCGATGACATCAGCTCCGGCCAGTGCCCTCAATATTGCATCCCGGAACATCAGTTTTCCGTAGCCTTTTACCTGTTCGGTTGTATCGATTGCAAACCGCGCCATAAGAATCACCGGGACCGGATAACGTCCCTGCCCCTTGATGATTCTTGCGGGGGCATCGGCCGGCAAGATCGACGCGGGGGCCAGGCTGTAATAACCGATGACGCGATCGGTTCTGGCGAGGACATAGGTTCTGGCGCCTCCGCCGGCCTGATTCGACAAGGCGTGTTTGATCAGAAAGTCATTCAACGGATCTTTGCCGCAGTCGAATCCGGCTGTCTGGTGATGTTTGGCGAGCGGGGAAATGGCAGGCGGCTCGATCATTCGGCCGGCTCCGAGAAGAGATCACGCAGCGCCGGTATCACTCTCGGTGGATCATCGAGGCGAGCGCAAAATGCTTCCCATTGCTCAGGGGAGAGGCGGAATTCGGATTGATCAGCCAGGATCGCATGGGCGGCGTCAAGGGAGGCTTTAAGCACGAATTGACTGATATTCGAATGGCTGGCTTGCGCCGCCTGCATGAGAATCGCCTTTTCCGGCTCGGAAGCCCGGATGGATAATCGCGTCTCTTTCTGTAATTCGGCCACTTTTTTCGACATAGTCCCTCCTGGATAAACACCCATCATCTGTATTCCCATTGTACGCACATAATCTTCTCTGGTCAATCAGCAAAATCAGGCAGGTTTTGATCGATTATTTCGAGCGGAATCCATAGGAAATACAAGATTTAACGGCAATGGTCATTGCCGTTAATGAAAATCCGGTCCAGCTGAAGGGTTTCCGTTAGTGAGCGAGGATGAGGGCAATGCGCTCAGGGAGCCGGCCTCGGCTCTGACGGGTGCGCACGCGCCCTCGCGTGCGAGAAGCCGGATTTCGCACGCGGGAGCGCGTGCGCACCGCGTTCATTTCACAGGCAGACGGAAAGCCGCCATCTGTTCGCCGTTGCGGACGAGCAGGACGTCTCCGACGATCGCTGGGTGGTTCCAGGTCTTCCCTTCGATGCCCGGCACTCGGGCGAGTTCAGTGAACT
>CALBSU010000531.1 GCA_937967285.1 uncultured Acidobacteriota bacterium | reverse complement strand
CAGACCGCCCGGTCACTCGACTGAGTGATGCCCAGGAGGATGATGACCACAATCATACGCATCATTTGGTCCAATATGGAGTGCGACGGCCCGGCGTCGCTTTGATAGTCCGATATCCGTTAATCGGAAAGCCGGACTACCATAGCGACGCCGGGCCGTCGCACTCCATATTGGACCAAATGATGCGTATGATTCCGGTCATCATCCTCCTGCTCATCACTCAGGCGAGTGACAGGGCAGTCTGCCATACATTGAGACCCGTCCCGGTCGACCGCTGGCGCGGCGAATACTTCAACAATCCGAATCTGAGCGGCGAACCGGCAATGATCCGCGACGACGGAAGCGGCGACCTGCGTTTCAATTGGGAGCTGCGGAGCCCGGCCGGCGAATGCGGGATCGGGCCGGACCGATTCTCGGTCCGCTGGACGAGGAAAGCAACGTTCGCCGGCGGCGTCTTCAGATTCAGGCTCAGAGCCGACGACGGAGTCAGACTGAGGATCGACGGAGCCGTCAGGATCGACGACTGGAAAGCGAGCCCGGGGACCGTCCGCACAGCCGATGTGACGCTCGAACCCGGAATCCATCTGATCTCGCTGGAATACTACGAAAATTTCGGCAGCGCCCTGGTCGACCTCTCGTGGAGCCGCCATCCCTGCTTCGCTCAGACGCCGCCCGATCGCTGGCGGGCGGAGTTCTTTGAGGACTTCGGCAAACCGCCCGTCGCCGTCCGCGACGAGGGGACCGGCCCGCTCCAATTCACCCGCCTCGACGAAAACTGCCTGCGCGATGACAGGGACTATTTCGTCCGCTGGACGCGCCGGACGATCTTCAACTCCGGAAAATACATATTCGCCCTCGAATCGGACGGCCCGGCAAAAGTGACGATCGACGGAAAGACGACGATCGATCATCGAGGCGGCGCCTCGCAGGCCGAGATCAGCGTCGCAGCCGGAAATCACACCGTTGTAGTTGAATGGCTGAAAAAACGCGGGAGCGGCAGGACGAAACTTGACTGGCGATGGATCAACTGATCCGGCGGGCAGTAAGAATCTCCTTCGCCTCGCCGATCAGATAGAGCGAGCCGCAGACGACGACCAGCCCGTCCGGCGGAGTGATCCGATCGGCCAGATCGAGAGCTTCCGAGACCGATTCCGTGATCATCGCATCAGGCGGGGCCGGAATCTCGGACGGCGCCGCCGCGCGAGGATATGCGACCTTCGTCAGAATGATCTTTTCGGCGGCCGGAAAGATGAGACCGGTCATCTGCTCGACATCCTTGTCCTTCATAACGCCGAAGACCAGCGTGATCGGCAGTTCCCGAAGATATTCATCGATGAAGGCGCGAAGCGTCAGAATCCCCGCGATGTTGTGCGCGCCGTCGAGCATCAGCGGCGGGCCGCCGCGTTCGACTATCTCGAGCCTTCCCGGCCAGGAGACTCTGTGCAGTCCCTCGTTGACCGCCGGGAGCGGGACCCTGAAACCGACCCTGTTCAACTGCTCGGCGATGTGGATCGCGGTCAGCGCATTGATCGCCTGATGTCGCCCGCGCAGGTTGATCCACGCGGCGTATTCGGCGCGCGAGTTGCGATAGCTAAGATGGCATTTCCCGATGTGGCGCAGCGCATCGGCATCGTCCGAGACCTCGATCCGGAAGAGATCGGCGGCCCGCACCTGTTTTTCGACATCGATGAACGGAGCGCCGACTTCGACAGCGCGCGCTTTGATCACCGCGTGGGCCTCTCCCTTCATCGGCGCGACGACGACCGGAATCCCCTGTTTGAGAATCCCCGCCTTCTCTCCGGCGATTGCCGCCAGAGTGTCTCCGAGGACCTTCTGATGGTCCATCCCGATCGGCGTGATCGCCGTCATCACCGGACGGCAGATGTTGGTCGCATCCAGCCGGCCGCCCATCCCGACTTCGAGCACCGTCAGATCGACCGCAGTCTCGGCGAACCAGAGCCATGCGATCATCGTCATCTGCTCGAAGAATGACGGCATCGACGGCAGCCTTCCGGTCGCAACCAGCCTCTCACCCGCGCCCCTGACCCGAGATGCCATCCGCGCGAAATCAGCCTCGGGGATCGGCTCGCCATCGACGCGCACCCTCTCCGTGATCGAGACGAGGTGCGGAGATGAATAGAATCCCGTTTTGTACCCGGCACGCCTGAGGATGGCATCAGTCATCGCCGCGGTCGATCCCTTGCCGTTGGTCCCCGCGATATGCACGGCCGGAATCCGCTGCTCGGGATGCTCAAATTCTCCCGCCAGCAGACGGATCGATTCCAGCCCGAGCTTCATCGTCTGTATCTCATTGCCCAGACTGTACAGATATTCGACGGCTGCGGTGAAGTTCATCTCGAATGAAATGTGATTTCCCGATCGGTCAGAATTTATAGGCGCGTTTCGCGAGACGCCATGCCGCATCCTGAATCATCTCTTCGGCATCCTCCATATCGACGATTCCCCGGACGACCAGTCCGGCGATCCAGTTGGCATCCACGCGCCGCGCCAGATCGTGGCGGGCCGGGATGGACGGGAAGGCCCGCGTGTCGTCGTTGAATCCGACGGTGTTGTAGAGACCGGCGGTCTCCATCACCTGATCGCGATAACGCTGCATTCCGTTGAGACTGTCGTGGAACCACCACGGCGGTCCGAGCCGGAGCGCCGGATAATGGCCGGCCAGCGGCGCCAGTTCGCGGGCATAGGTCGTCTCGTCCAGCGTGAAGAGGATCAGCGTCAGCCGCGCATCGTTGCCGAATCTTCCGAGCAGCGGTATCAGCCCCTGCGTGAAGTCTGACCGGATCGGAATATCGCATCCCTTGTCGTATCCGAACCTCTCGAAGATGACCGGGTTGTGATTGCGGTACGATCCCGGATGGAACTGCATAACCAGACCGTCCTCGGTGCTCATCCGCGCGTTCTCGACGATCATGTGGCCGGTGAAGCGGGCCGCATCGTCGGCGGTTGCGGTCCCGTCGAGCGCCCGCTGAAAGATCCCCTCGGCCTCGTCATCGCTCAGAACGCAGGTGAACGGCGTCAGCGCGGCATGGTCGGTCGCCGTCGCGCCCATGCTCTTGAAGAAGACGCGGCGCTCCTCGAGCGCCTGAATCAGCTTGCGATATCCGGAAATCTCGTAACCGCAGACCTCGCCAAGCTCCTTCAGATTGGCATTCCAGTCGGGGCGATCGATATTGACCACGCCGTCCGGGCGGAAGGTCGGCACGACACGGCCCGCCCAGCCGGATTCGCGGATCGCCTGATGATGAAGCAGCCGGTCGCCGGCCCCGTCGGTCGTCGCCAGCACCTCGATCCGGAACCTCTCGAACATCTTCCGCGGACGGAACTCCGGTTTCGACAGGCAGTCGGCGATCTGATCGTAGATCTCCTGCGCCGTCCGGGCGTTCAGTTTTTTGCGGACCCCGAAGACGTCGTGCAGTTCGTGAGTCAGCCACATCCCCGTCGGCGTCCCGCGGAAGAGATGAAAATTCTCGGCGAAGACCTGCCAGATCTTCCTGTGATCGGACTCGACCGGCGTCCCGTCAAGACATGGTATGCCCAGCGATTCGAGCGAGATCCCCTGCGAATAGAGCATCCGGAAGATGTAATGGTCCGGGATGAGCAGCAGGTCGGCCGGAGATCCGAACTGATAATCGGGATCGGCGAACATCCGCGGATCGACGTGACCGTGCGGGCAGACCAGCGGCCGCTCGGCAACCTGCGAGTATAAATGCTGCGCGATCTCCTTCTGCTTCGGATCGGAGTCGAAATATCTGTCGTTCGGTAATGTCAGTGTGTCTGTCACGGTTTTCGTTCCTTTGTGATTTGGTTCATGCCCGCTGGAAATCGGCGTTCCATGGCATGACCTTAAAACTTCACCAGATCGTTAATCCTGATCGGCCGGCCCTGTTCGATGCTGCGGACGGCGGCAACTCCGATCAGCAATGACATCGCGCCCGCTCGCGATCCGGCGCGCTGCCTGAGCGGATCCGGCATCCCGGGATTGAAGATCATGTCCTTCAGTTTCGGATCTGCGCCCTGATGATCTCCCTCCGAGACCGTGATCCCCACCAGTTCGGACTTCCCGAAATTCTTCGAGACGCGGATCTCCGCGGTTGCCGGCGCCTCCCATGCCTGCCGGTCATAGGTCCGCACATCCAGCCGGCCCTTCAACCCGTTGAAGGACATCGAATATCCCTCATACGGCATGAAGGCGTTGAGAGAATAGCTCATCAGAACATCGTTCGAGTATCTGACGTTGGTCGTCATCGTGTCGTAGATGTTTATCTCCTCGCGGAAGAGGCATCCGTCGCGGTAGTAGCCGTCCTCTGACTCGCAGTCGGCATAGAGCCGCATGGCGCTGCGGTTTTTCGTCATGTCCCAGTAGAAACTGCACTCGCCCTTGTGCGGGCAGGAGCGGCAGTTCTTGCCGCGGAGCTTTCCGTTGCGGCCGTAATGCTTGAGATCGCCGAAGGCGTGAACCTCGACCGGATCGGCCTCCATCATCCAGTTGATCAGGTCGAAGTGATGAGTCGCCTTGTGAACCAGCAGCGTCCCGGAATTCTCCTTCATCGCGTGCCAGCGCCGGAAGTAATCGGCGCCGTGCCGGACATCGAGATACCAGTGAAAGTCGATCGACGTGACCGGGCCGATGACGCCCGACATCAGTATCTCCTTCGTCTTCTCGGCGACGGGCGAGTATCGCGCGTTGAAGGTGACGATCAGCTTTTTGCCGTACTTCTTCTCGGCGTCGAGCACTCGCTGGCACTGCCGCTCATCGGTCGTCATCGGCTTCTCGCTGATCACGTCGCAGCCGAGCTCCATCGCACGGACGATGTACTGATCGTGCGTCGAATCCTTCGTCGTGACGATGACGGTGTCTGGTTTCGTCTCGCGGACCATCCTGTCGAAATCGGTAAAGGTCGGACACTGGACGCCGATGATCTCGCGCCCGACCTCGACCCGCTTGCGATTGATGTCGCAGAGTCCGACGAATTCGACATGCTGCGAATAGGGTCCGGCCAACTGGCGCCCCCACATCGAAGTGCCGCGTCCGCCGGTGCCGACCAGCGCCACGCGGTTTCTGACCGCCGCTTCAGCCGTGCTCGACGCGCCGGCCGTCGTCAAGGCCGCTGCTCCGATTCCGGCCTTCGCGGCCCTGTCGA
>CALBSU010000530.1 GCA_937967285.1 uncultured Acidobacteriota bacterium | reverse complement strand
TCTTTTCTCTTTGTTTTTCGATGTGTTTTTGAACAACTGCAAACTGGCAACTGCAAAATGGAAAATGGAAACTTACCTGATCGGTTTGACCTCAGCGGGGAAGATGCCCTTATCGGCCATCTCCTTCTGGATCGCGGGCAGTTCGGCGATCAGCTTATTTGCGTCGTTGATTGCAGTTTCGAGGGCTGCACGGACCTCCGGGATCTGGCGCATCTGCGTCTCGGTCGGGCGCGAGGTCGAGGACATAATGCCGCTCTTGAGTCCGCTGATCCGGAAGCGGAGCATTCTTCTGAAGACGCTGAAATCGCCTGTCTGCATGGGGTCTCCGGCATTGATCCCGAACTTCTGCGCGGTTGGCGTGAAGCGTTTCGCGAAGTCCTCGAGCTTTTTGCTCAGGTCTTGCGGCGCGTCCTTCGAGTTCTTGAGCGCCTGCTGCAGGGCGCGCAGCCGTTCGTTGAGCGCGGTGACGGACGTCGATGCTTCATTGTGGCGACCGTGGAGGCGATGCAGGTCCATCGCGGCATCGAACATCGCCTTGCGATCGACATCGGCGATGATGATTTCGCGATCTCCTCTGACCTGGAAGCTCCTGGAAGCGAGTTCCTTTCCGTCAGCTTTCAGAACGACCGAGTACTGTCCCGGGAGCACGAACGGTCCGTCGAGCCCTCCGCCGCCGAAGAACCCGCCGCCGGGCCCCTGCTGTCCTCTCGGAGCGGGCAGCGGTTCGACTCTCATATCCCAGACCCAGGTGCCGATTCCCGCATTGAGCTTGTCCTTGAGCGCGTCGCCGGAGACTTTTCTGACGACCGCGCCCGAGGGATCTTTGATCTCGATCGCCAGTTCCTTCGGCTTCGATTTGAGATGCCAGGTGATCGGCACTCCGATCGGAGGATTGGCGCCGAGGAACTGCATGTCCCCCTCGAAGTCCCTGTATTTGTCGCCGGCCGGATTGATCATCTCTCCGCCGGTCGTCTCGAATAGATGCGCATCCGAGGCGACGGCCCGGTTGTATTCCTGAAGCGGCGTCAGGTCATCGAGAATCCAGATACCGCGACCGTGCGTCGCCACCAGCATCGCGTTGTCGCGCGGGTGGAGCGTGATCTCGTAGACAGGCACGGTCGGAAGATTGGCCTTCAGACGTGTCCACTGTCCGCCGCGGTCGAAGCTGACGTAGATCCCGGTTTCCGTTCCGAGGTAGAGCACATCCGGGTTCTTCAGGTCCTCGGTGATCGTCCGCGCCACCTCGCCCTTCGGCAGCGATCCGGCTATCGATGTCCACGAGCGGCCGTGATCCCTGCTCGCGAAGACCCAGGTTCCGAAGTCGTTCATCCGGTGGCCGTCGAAGGTGGCGTAGACGGTGCCTTCATCGAACTTTGACGGCGCGAGCCGGGAAACATAGGTTCCGCCGGGCAGTCCCGGGATCTTCGATGTCACGTTCTCCCAGTTAGCGCCGTCGTCGCGCGAAACGCTGACAACGCCGTCGTCAGAGCCGGCGTAATAGATCCCGGCCTTCTTCGGCGATTCGGCGAAGCTGACGATGTTGCCGTATGAGCCGACGCCGTCGTTTCTGGCGATCGTTGTATCCTTGCCCTTGACGCCCATCAGTTCGAGATTGTCGCGATCGGTCGCCGTCGTCAGGTCCGGACTGATGACCTTCCACGAATGGCCGCGATCGGTCGACTTGATAACATGATTGGCGCAGACGAAGATTGTCGCCGGATTGTGCGGCGAGATGAGCATCGGAGTATCCCAGTTCCAGCGATAATCCTTTTCACCCTCCGCCGGCTCCGGACGAATCGGCTTCCGTTCGTTGGTTACGCGATCGACGCGGTTCATCCTTCCGTCCTGCGATTCGGCGTACATAATCCGCGGATCGGTCGGATCGATCTGCGCCACGAATCCGTCGCCCCCGCCGATGATCCACCAGTCGTCGTTGCCGATCCCCGACGACGACCTGACGGCGCTCGGTCCGCACCACGTGTTGTTGTCCTGCAGGCCGCCGCAGACCGTAAACGGCGTCTTGAAGTCGTAGGTCACGTGATAGAACTGCCCGAGATTGGTGTTGCGCAGCCAGACGTAGGTTTTGCTCCGATCGTAGGAGATCCCGACCCCGCCGTCGCCGCCGAGAATCAGGTGGTCCGAATTGTTCGGATTGATCCACAGGGCGTGAAAATCGACATGGATCTTCTTCGCCGCGTCGGTATTCCAGGTCTTCCCGCCGTCGTCCGAGGCGAGAAGCTGAACGCCGAGAACGTAGATCCTCAGGTCGTTGTTCGGATCGACGCGGATCTGGCTGAAGTACATCGGCCGCGGATTGGTCGCAGACATCTTCTTCCAGCTCGCCCCGGCGTCCTCAGAGCGGTAGACGCCGCCTTCCTTCGGATGCTCGATCCTCGCATACACGATGTCGGAATTACGCCTGAAGATATCCATGCCGATGCGCCCCATCGCGCCTTCGGGCAGGCCGCCCGAGAGCTTCTTCCAGGTCCGCCCGGCATCGGTCGATTTGTGGATCGCGCTTCCGGGACCGCCGCCGTTCATTCCCCAGACCGACCGCCGCCGCTGGTAGGTGGCAGCGTAGAGCGTCTTGTTGTTCGACGGATCCTGCACCAGTTCGGTCGCGCCCGTATCGTCATCGACGTGCAGGATACGGCTCCAGGTCAGGCCGCCGTCGGTCGTCTTGTATACTCCGCGCTCGCCGCCCTTTCCCCACAGGCTGCCCAGCGCCGCAACGTAGACCACGTCGTGATCGACCGGATCGACGATGATCCGCGCGATGTGCTTAGAATCCCGCAGACCCATGTTCTTCCAGGTTCTGCCGCCGTCGGTCGATTTGTAGATTCCGTCTCCCCACGACGAGCTCTGGCGATTGTTGTTCTCGCCGGTTCCGACCCAGACCAGGTTGGCGTCGTTCGGAGCGATCGCCACATCGCCGATCGACGAGGTCGTCTCCTTGTCGAAGAGGTACTCGAAGGTCGCGCCGTTGCTTGTCGTTTTGAGCAGGCCGCCCGTCGCGGTGGCGACATAGAAGACCGCCGGATTGCTCTCGAGCACGGCGAAATCATCGATCCGTCCGCCGGGCATGGCGGGGCCGATCTCGCGGAACTTCAGGCTGTCGAGCGGCGATCGCTTCTCGTCCTGCATTGCTCCGGCGCTGAATATTCCGGCGCACAAAACGAGCATCGCAATGATCAGAGCGCTTCTTCGTCTGATTAAGGGCATGGTGATTCCTCCACGGGACCTCCGAGCGCCGGTTCGGCGACGGGGTCCTCTTTCTGTGATTCGGGGTTAGAGACCTGCCGGACCTGCGCCCGACCGTCCTTTCAATTTACCAGCGACATTCAGAAGAGCCCTGATCCGCCCTTCATCCGGCGGATTGGACCACTTACCCTCATGTTTGATTGATGAGCCGATTTCTGACTGCTGTTCGGTTCTCGATCGAGCCTCAGGGTCTGATGCCGCGGAATTTCGGCCCGGGCGTCTTCGGCAACAGTTCATAAGCCATCTCGACCCAGTCGCAGAGCAGCGGCCTCGTATCTCGCGGATCGATGATCTCCTCGATGCCGAAAGCCTCCGCTGTTCTGAACGGCGACCGGAGTTCGTTGAGCGTCTCCTCGATCTCCCGTCGACGGGCATCGGGATCGGGCGAAGATTCGATATCGCGTCTGTAAGCCGCCTGAACGCCGCCCTCGATCGGCAGCGATCCCCAGTCGCCGGACGGCCAGGCGTACCTCAGGTTGAGCGACTGCGCATTGCCGTGAGCGGCCCCCGCCACTCCGAAAACCCGGCGCAGGATGATCGAAACCCACGGGACCGTCGCCTGGTAAACGGCCGCCATCGCGCGCGCTCCGTAACGCGCCGTCCCCTGTCTTTCAGCGCGCGATCCGATCAGGAATCCGGGCTGGTCGACGAAATTGACTACCGGCAGGTGGAACGTGTCACACAGATCGACGAACCGCGTCATCTTCTCGCTCCCAGCCGCATCCAGTCCGCCGCCGCCCTGTCGCGGATCGCCCGCCATAACTCCGACCGGATATCCGTTCAGACGCGCCAGTGCGGTTACCAGCGGCCGGCCGTGAAAACGTCCCATTTCGAAGATCGAATCGGCATCAAAGACCAGACCGAGCAGCCGGCGCACGTCGTAAGCCCGACGACGGTCGCGCGGGATGATCGAGATCAGTTCCTCCTCGCGCCGATCGACGCGGTCATGGCTCTCGCCGCGCGGAGGAATCCGCCAGACGTTTGAAGGCAGGTAGGAGAGGAAACGGCGGATCTGCTCGAATGCCTCATCCTCGCTCTCCACTTCGTTGTCGACCGCGCCGCTGCCGTGCGCGTGAATGTGAGAGCCTCCGAGCTCCTCCTTGGTCGCCTTCTCTCCGATTCCCCGTTCGACCACCGGCGGACCGGCCACGAAGAGCTGGCTGACGCCCCTGACCATGACAGAAAAGTGAGAATGGACCACGCGCACCGCGCCGAGGCCCGCGCAGGGCCCGAGACAGGCCGAGACGACCGGTATCTCCGCCAGCGAAGCAACGATGATGTTCCACGCCGGATTGGCCGGAACGTAGGTCCTGCCCATCGTCTCCAGCATCTTGACGCTCCCCCCGCCGCCCGTTCCGTCGACCAGTCTGACGATCGGGAGCCGAAGCTCGCGCGCCATCATCTCGGAATAGCCCATCTTGTTGCCGATTGCCGCGTCGGCCGCGCCTCCACGGACGGTGAAATCGTCGCCGCCCGCGACCACCCGCCGCCCATCGATCCTGCCGGTCCCGAAGACGAAGTTCGAAGGCGTGAACGATGTCATCTTCCCGTCTTCGTATTCGGCCCTGCCGGCCAGCGCGCCGGTCTCATGGAACGATCCCGGATCGAGCAGCTTCTCGATCCGCTCTCTGACCGTCAGCCTGCCGTTGGCGTGCTGGCGGTCGACGTTCGCCTCGCCTCCCATCTGCCTGGCAAGCTCGACCCGCCTTCTGATCTCGTCGACCTCATCCTGCCAGCTCAATTCGATTGCCTCCCTGGTGCTTCGGTTCCTGAATGTTCAGCTTTTGGTAACCGCTCAGCCCTCGGAGGGAAGAAGAAATCGGACACGATTAACAGGATTTGACAGGATTGACAGGATTAAACCCGGGGAATAAATGAGATCGGATTTAAGTCGAAGTCCAT
>CALBSU010000529.1 GCA_937967285.1 uncultured Acidobacteriota bacterium | reverse complement strand
TACATGCGGATGCTCGAGCAGGCCAGTCCGCGCGTCAAGGTCTTTTCGATCGGCAGGACGGAAGAGGGCCGCGAGATGATCGCGGTGGCGGTGGCGTCGGAAGCGCTGATCGCCAAACTGGATGAGAACCGCGCGCGACTGGCGAAGCTGGCCGATCCGCGAACAATCGGGATGAATGACGACGAGGCTGAGAGGCTGATCGCTGATTCGACGCCGATCTATTATCTGACCGGGACAATTCATTCGCCCGAGACCGGTTCGCCGACGGCGCTGATGGAGCTGGCCTATCGCCTGGTGGTCGACGAAAGCGAATATGTCAGGCATATCCGCAACACGGTGGTCACTCTGATCACGCCGGTGGTCGAGGCGGACGGCCGCGACCGGATGGTCGATGTCTACAACTGGCATCTCGCGAATCCGGGCAAGAACTGGCCTAATCTGGTCTACTGGGGGCATTACGTCGCCCACGACAACAATCGCGATTCGATGTCGCTCTCGCTGGCCCTGACGCGCAACGTGCTCAGGACGTTTGTCGACTGGAAAGCCCAGGTGCTGCACGATCTGCATGAATCGGTCGCCTATCTCTACGACAACACCGTCGGCGCCGAGCCGTACAATGCGTGGCTCGATCCGCTGCTGACGAACGAATGGCAGTTGATCGGATGGAACAATGTCGCCGAAATGACGCGGATGGGAATGCCGGGAGTCTTCACCTACGGCACGTTCGACACCTGGTCGCCGAGCTATCTGATGTTCATCGCCGCATCTCACAACGGGATCAGCCGGCTCTATGAGACGTTCGGAAACGCCGGAGCCGACACCGTCGAGCGGACTCTCTCTCCGCGCGAGTATTCGCGGACGTGGTATCGCCAGAATCCGCCGCTCCCCAAAGCGATGTGGTCTCAGCGGAACAACAACAACTACCAGCAGACGGCGATTCTGGTATCGCTGGCGCACTTCGGCTCCAATGCGAAGTATTTCCTCAGGAACTTCTGGACCAAGAGCAAGAATTCGATTCTCAAGCCGACGCTCAACGGGCCGGCGGCATACGTCTTTCCGGGAGACGATCCGCGTCCGGGCGGTCAGGCCGAACTTCTGAGGCTGCTTCAGACTCAGGGATGCGAGGTTCACAAAGCGACGGAGTCGTTCAGAATCAAGACCCCGGCAAAGAAATCCACGGAAGCGGCCGGGAACAGGCGCGGCCAGTCCGGCGAAGCCGATAACGGCGAAAGGGAGTTTCCGGCCGGGAGTTACATCGTCAGGATGGATCAGCCCTACAGCCGGATCGCAGACATGATGCTCGATCATCAGTACTGGAGCCCGAACGATCCGCAGCGCAATATCTATGACGACACCGCATGGACCTTCGGCGAGGTGGGCAACGTGAGGGTTGTCAGGGTGACTGACGCGTCGGTTCTGAGCGCCCGAATGGAGAAGGTCGCCGGAGAGGTGCGCTCGCCGGGAGGTCTGAGCGGCAGCGGGTCGGTCTATCTGGTCAATCACAACGCCGACAATTCGCTGGTCACGCTGCGCTATCGATTCAGGGACGCGCGGTTCGAGGCGACTGAGGAGCCGTTCGAGGCGGGCGGTCGCAAGTTCAATCGCGGGTCGTTCATCATCACCGGGATCGACCGGGCGGAGCTCGGTCGTGCGGCCACTGAACTCGGCCTGCAGATTGCGGCTGTCGCCGGCGCTCCTTCAGTGAAGACGCATCCGGTCCGCGCGCCGCGAATCGCGATGATGCACACCTGGCTGAGCACGCAGAACGAGGGCTGGTGGCGGCTGGCCTTCGACCAGTACAAGGTTCCGTTCGATTACATCTCGACTCAGGATGTGGCCCGGGACGATAAGCTGCGGCAGAAGTACGATGTCATCATCTTCGCTCCGGTCGGACGCGCCAATCCGCAGGCCATAGTCAGCGGCATGCCGATGTTCGGAAATCCGCTGCCCTGGATGAAGACTGACGTGACACCGAATCTTGGCAGGATCGACTCGACGGAGGATATGCGGCCGGGCCTTGGTTTCAGCGGATTGCAGAATCTGCATGATTTCGTTCGCCAGGGCGGGTTGCTGATCACGGCGAATGACACGGCGGATTTCGCCGCCGAGTTCGGCTTCACCCCGGGAGTATCGAGTGCGGCGCCGCAGAGGATGCGTGCGCCCGGCACGATCGTCAAATCGAGGCTGGTCGACGGCGCCAGTCCGCTCGTCTACGGTTATTCGGATCAATTGTCGATCTTCTATTCGAGCGGGCCGATCTTCGGCTTGAGCAATACCGCGGGCGGGCGCGGCGGCAGAAGATTCGGCGGCGGAGACGGCAGCGATCGAGTGACGGGCCGCGGATCGGTCGACGATCCGGATACGCCGCAGAACCGCCCGGTCTCAGAGATCCCCGTGCAGCCGAAGGTTGACCCGTGGCAGGCTGCGCCGCTGACCGACGAGCAGCTCAGAAACGGCGTCTACGTCATACCTCCGGCCGCTCGGCCGCGCGTCGTCCTGCGCTACGGTGACTCGCGCGAGCTGCTTGTCTCGGGTCTGCTCGACGGCGGCAGCGAACTGGCGCAGCGCGCCGCCGTGATCGACGTTCCATTCGGCAACGGCCATGTCGTGCTTTTCTCAAACAATCCGATGTGGCGCGCCGAGACGCAGGGAAGTTACTTCCTGGTCTTCAATGCGCTGCTCAATTTCGACCAGCTCGATGCCGGGCGCAAACTCGATGACAGATAATCTCCCGGGAGCGCCGGCATAACGATTGATCTACGAATCAGGAGCACCAGCCAATGAAGCGAATTACCCGCAATCTCATCGTCGGAATATCCGTTATTCTGCTGATCGTATCGAGCATTACGCCGGCATATCGAGCGGCTGAGAAGCGTCCGATCACCGAGATGGATCTCTTCAAATTCAACTGGATCGCCGACGCGCAGATCTCTCCCGACGGAAGCAGCGTGGTCTTCGTCAAGGTCTGGATCAACGAGAAAGCCAATCGATACGAGACGGCGCTCTGGACGGTCCCGACCGGAGGAGGGCAGGCGAGACAGTTGACCTCCGGGCCGAACGATTCGTCTCCGCGCTGGTCGCCGGACGGAAAGACGGTCGCATTTTCGCGCTCCGCGGTCGTCGAAGGGCGTCCCCAGCCACAACAGATCTATCTTCTCTCGATGGCCGGCGGCGAGGCCCAGCCCCTGAC
>CALBSU010000528.1 GCA_937967285.1 uncultured Acidobacteriota bacterium | reverse complement strand
CCGGTGTTGACGCTCGTCGTCAGCGTCCAGGTGTAGGTTCCGGCCGTCGCATAACTGTGTGATGGATTCTGCTGACTGGAGCGAGCCGTTCCGTCTCCGAAATTCCAGTCGAAGGTCGGCTGCGAGGCGCAGGATGTCGCCGTCGCAGTGCTTTGAAAAGAGATAGATGCTCCGACTCCGCCTGTCGCCGGGACGTTCGCCGTACAATTCAGTACGCATCCCTGCTGCGGCTCCTGCACCGTCAGCGACTTCATCGCCGAAAGCAGCGGTCCCCGCTCCTCCATCGCCGGCATCTTCTCAAGTTTGATCTCATTCGCCTTGATCGCTTCACCGGCACGATACGCGGCCAGTCCCGTCCGGCCCGTCATCGCCGCATACCCCAGCCCCAGCACCATGCCGGCCATCAGGAGTATCAGCGTCGTGTATCGTGTTCTTGGTGAGCGCGCAGGTGTTTTAGTGCGTAAAAGTCTGAGGAAAAAGCCCCTCGAAACAGACATATATCAACAGCTCCTTTGATTTTTTCGGGGCACACGCAATACCGAGGCTATTTCAAAACAGCGAGACGGTGATTCCTTCTTCATCCATAAACGATGTTTCAGTCTGTCCGTGTGCAATCTTGTGTGAGGCATTATTAACAGATACAAATTCAAGAAATCTCTCACCTTTAAGTGGTGATGGAGATCAGGGGAAGCCTCAAAGCGGGGCAGCATCGGCGAACTTTAATGAACGCCTGATAGTTTGATGGAGCCGACTGCCGGACTTGAACCGGCGACCTACTGATTACGAATCAGTCGCTCTACCAACTGAGCTAAGTCGGCTTACAGTGACGCTTACCCAAAGGCTCTGAGGCTTGGAGGAAGGCCTCTGGATATGAAAAGAAACGCGTCCAAGTTCCGCGTAACGGCGTTTAACGCGAAAGGCATCTTACACAAGAGTCTAATCTTCGTCAAACCTAAATTGCAGCCGGATTTCTGAAAAGCGGATGGAGGGTCAAAGAGGGTGATCTGAGACCCTGTCGAGAAGCATCCGGATTCGGCACAATCAGGCAGACTCCGACAGGTGGAGCGAGATTCGTCGTCCGGTTCCCACAACCGGGCGGCGAGCCGGGGATATATTTCATCCCAGACTAAGAGAGTATACTCAATCAACTGATTAATCCGGAAAAGATCCACTTAAAATTTCTTTCTCTTCCTGGTACTGGAGTTGATAGAGTTTATGGTAGAGGCCGCGGCGGGCGAGCAGTTCCTGATGAGCGCCCATCTCGCGGATCTCGCCCTTGTGGAGGACGATGATCTTGTCGACGCGCTGGATGGTTGAGAGCCTGTGGGCGATGATGATCGAAGTGCGATCGACCATGACTCTTTCGATGGCCTGCTGAATGAGCTGTTCGGTCTCGGTATCGATGCTGGAAGTAGCCTCGTCGAGGACGAGGATCCGCGGATCGAAGGCGAGTGCGCGCGCGAATGAGATGAGCTGTTTCTGGCCGACGGAGAGCCCCGCTCCGCGTTCGCGGACGCGCGTCGAGTAACCGTCCGACAGTTTCTCGATGAACCGGTCGGCGTGAACCTCGCGGGCGGCCCACTGGACGCGTTCGTCCGCGATCTGCTTGCCGAGCCTGATGTTGCCGGCGACATCGCCAGAAAAGAGGAAGACGTCCTGGAGAACGACTGCGAAGTTTTTCCTCAGCGTTTCGAGGTCCCACTGCCTGATGTCCACGCCGTCGAGCAGGATCTCGCCGCGCTGGATGTCATAGAACCGCATGAGCAGGTTGGTGATGGTCGTCTTGCCGGACCCGGTATGGCCGACGAGGGCAACCGACTGCCCCGGCTCGACGGTAAACGAGATGTCCCTGAGCACCCAGTCCTCGTTCTTGTACGCGAACCAGACGTTGCGGAATTCGATGCGGCCTGAAATGTCCGTTCCGGCCTGAGGCTTGAAGGCGGGCCGCGGAGATTCGATCCCGTCCGGGGTATCGAGCAGCCTGAAGACTCGTTCGCTGGCGACGACCGCGGCCTGAAAGACGTTGTACTTGTCGCTGATGTCCTGGATCGGCTGCCAGAGCCGCTGCGTGTACTGCAGGAAGGCGACCAGCGTCCCGATCGTGATCGCGTTCTGAATGACCTGTCCGCCGCCGTACCAGACGATTGCGGCGATGCCGACAGCCGAGATCAGGTTGACCAGCGGATAGAAGACGGCATAGTAGAAGATGGTATCGACATTCGCCTGGCGATGGTCGGCATTGATGCGCGAGAATTCGTCCATAGCCTTCTGCTCGCGATTGAAGAGCTGGACGGTCTGGGCGCCCGAGATGTGCTCCTGGGTGAAGGCGTTGAGCCGGGCGATCTTCGTCCTGACGCGGCGGAATCCTTCCCGCGCTCCCCGCCTGAACCACGAGGTTGCCGCGATCAGAAGCGGGACGACCAGCAGCGAAACGATCGCCAGTTTCCAGTTGAAGTAGAACATCATCCCCAGCGCGCCGGCGATCAGAACGATATCGCCGAGCACTTCGACCAGCCCCGAGGTGAAAAGTTCATTGAGCGAATCGACATCCGTCGTCAGCCGCGTGATCAGCCTGCCGACCGGATTGGCGTCGAAGAACGAGACCTGTATCGACTGGAGCTTGGCGAAGATCTGCTCTCTCAGATCGAACATGACGCGCTGCCCGAGGGTATTGAGCAGCACGTCCTGGAAATATCCGATGGTCAGAATGAAGACCAGCGAGCCGATATAGGCGAGAGCGATCGCCAGCACGCCGTCGAATGCCGACTGCCGGTCGAGCGCGCCGTCAGCGGCCGGCTTGACGTACCAGTCGATCGCCCATTTCGTCAGCAGCGGCCCGATCTGGCGGACCAGATTGAGGCCGATCGTCAGGATCAGGGCGACGGCGACCAGTCTGCGGTAGGGAGACAGATAACGGACCAGCCGCCGCGCCGCCCGCGCGTCATAGATCTTCCCCAGTTGTTCTTCTTCGTGATGACTTCCAGACATATCCGTTAGGTGGCGGCCAGTTCCTCCTCGAGCAGTTGTCGCCGGTAAAGATCCGCATAGGCTCCGTCGAGGGAGATCAGCTCATCATGAGTTCCGCGTTCGACGATCCGTCCGTGATCGAGTACGCAGATCAGGTCGGCATCCTTGACGGTCGAGATCCTGTGAGAAACGATGAGCGACGTTCTTCCACGCATGATCCCGCGAAGCTCTCTCAGGATCTTCTCTTCGGTATAGGTATCGACCGCCGAGAGCGAATCGTCGAGGATCAGTATCCGCGGCTGGCGGATGACGGCGCGGGCGATCGCGGTCCGCTGCTTCTGACCGCCCGAGAGCGTGATTCCCCGCTCTCCGAGGACCGTCGCATATCCGTCGGGGAACTCCTTCACATCATCGGCCAGGCCGGCGACCACTGCGGCCCGGTCGACCGCCTCAGTCGCCGCGCCGTTCTTCATTCCGAAAGCGATATTCTCGGCCAGCGTCTCGCTGAACAGAAACGTCTCCTGCGGGACGTATCCGATATTTTCCCGCAACTGGCTGAGCGAGATCTCCCGGATCGGATGTCCGTCGATCAGAACCATCCCTGGACCGGCTTCGAGCAGCCGCGGGATCAGATTCATGAGCGTGGATTTGCCCGAACCTGTCCGGCCGATGAAGGCCACGGTCTGCCCCGGCTCGATGACCAGATTGATCCCCTCGAGCACCGGCGGACGGCCTTCGACGTAACCGAATGTCAGATCGTGAAATTCGATCCTGCCCTTGATCTCCGGGAGCCTGATCTGGTCGGGCGTCTCGGCTATCGCCGGCTCGGTGACCACGATCTCGTGCATCCGCTTGAGACTAGCCGTACCGCGCTGAACCAGATTGGTCACATATCCCATGGCGATGAGCGGCCAGATCAGTTGCTCGAGATAGAGGTTGAAAGCCGCAAACTGCCCGATCGACATCCGCCCGAGAGCCGCTTCCCTGCCGCCGACCAGCAGAATCGCCGCGAAACCCAGCCCGATAAAGAACTGCATCAGCGGCCGGAAGACCGCCGAGAGCCTGACCAGACTGAGATTCCTCTCGACATACTCTGAGTTGAGCCGGGCGAACTGCTCCTGTTCGTAACTCTCCCGGGCATATGCCCGGATGACGCGGACGCCGGTCAGGTTCTCCTGCGCGCGGGCTGTTATCTCCGAAAAGAACTCCTGTATCTTCTCGAAGCGGACATGTATCTGATGGCCGAAGTACTTGACCGTCAGGGAGACGAGCGGCATCGTCAGAAGCAGGATCAGCGTCAGTTTGACGCTGATCTGAAACATGAGCGGAAGGATGATCAGCACCCTGAAGAGCGTCTGCTCGCTGTACATGATCGCCGGGCCGACCACCTGCCTGACTGCTCCCAGATCGTTGGTCGCCCTCGCCATCAGGTCCCCTGTCCGGTTGTTCTGGAAGAACTCGAGCGGCAGTTTCTGCAGGTGTGCGTAAAAATCCTGGCGCAGATCGTATTCGATGAAGCGGGACATATTGATCAGCGTCCGCCGCTGAAGGAAGAGAAAAACCCCGCTGATCATGCTGGTTCCGACGATCAGGGCGACGGAGCGGAACAGTTTCTCCCAGGTCAGGTTGCCTCCCTGGAGGCCGTCGATCGCCTGGCCGACGAAACGCGGCACGAAGACTCCGAAAGTCACCGAAGCGAGCACGAAGAGCGTCCCGGAGAGCAGTCGCCATCGATACTTCTTCAGGTAATGGAAGAGCCAGTCGCGGCCGGTTGGAAATGGGGGTTCAACTTTCAATGCAGTCAATACTTATCGATCAGTGTGATTTGAGAGATCTTGCCACGAGTCCGATCCCGCCGGCCAGCAGCCCAATCATCATGACCGTGTTGAACAGGCTGGTCGGCCTAAAATAGACGTCCAGATTGGCCAGTATGCCGGCAAATATGATCAGCGTGCCGAGCACGACCATGGCCCATCCCAGTCCGGATCGCCCGTTGAAAAAGAGGATCCCGATCCCGATCATCAGGGGGAAGAGCGTCAATCCGAAAGCGTTGTATCCCCAGAGATACCAGTAGCCGCTCGATACGGTGACGTTATTGGTCAGCAGATAAGCTCCGACCGAGGCCATCCCCAGCCCGACCATGAACTCTCCCAGGCCGCCCGGCGTGCCGCCGGCGCCTTTCTGATCAGAATCTTCCCTCATAATAAACAAACCTCCGGGGTTTTTCCGGCCGGGGGACAAATCAAGTTAAACGCCATTCTACTTGTCTTGAGGCACAAGCTCAACCTTGCATTTCGGACGGCGCACGGGGTAGCCTGCCGGCTGATGAAGAAGACCGGATACTTCGAGGAGCTGGCCCGCGAGGCGGCCGGGTGCGTGACCTGTGAACGGATGGTCGATCGTCGCGCGGTGCTCGGCCCGCTCAACGGGACGATCGATCCGCTGGTTATGTTCATCGCGGAGGCGCCGGGACGCAACGGGGCCGACCGGACGCGGATCCCCTTTCACGGCGACGTCTCCGGCGATAATTTCGAGGCACTGCTCGGCTCAACGGGACTGACTCGCAAGCAGATCTTCATCACCAACAGCGTGCTCTGCAGCCCGCGCAAACCGAGCGGCGCCAACGACCGGCCGACCCGGACAGAGATCCGCAACTGCTCGGGCTTCCTTCGCCGCCAGATCGAGCTGATCGATCCGCCCGTCATCGCCACTCTCGGCGCCGTCGCTCTCGATGCGCTCCGGCTGATCGAAGATCACGATTTCACGCTTCGCGATCACGCCGCGCGGGTTCTAAGATGGAACCGGCGACTGCTCGTCCCCCTCTACCACCCCAGCCCGCAGGTGATCATCACCGTCAGAGATCTCGCTCAGCAGAAAAAAGACTATCGAACTATCATAAAAGCATTGAAATCAGCAGGTTGCAGGTAACCGCCAGAGAAAAATGAAGGCTGTGAAATTGTTAAATTTGTAACTAATCTGCCCTACCGGGAAGAATTATTCAACGCCAAGCTGCCAAGATGGCCAAGGCGGAATTAAGGTTGGGATTGTACAAATTTCCTCAATATCGCCGATCGAACAATGGTCAAATCCGGGGCTTGATGCCCTGAATAAACCTTGGCCATCTTGGCGGCTTGGCGTTGAATAACTTTTTTCTCAACGATTTCGGCTCATCGGGAGTATATCTGAGTGAGAACGACGGAAACTGATGATTGACGTTCGGAAGGACGAGGATTTTGACGGACGCGACATTATTAATGATGGAAGAGACCCGCGGAGATGAAGGAGCGACGGCGCGGCTGGTCGCTCTGGCCAGAGCGGGCGACCGTCAGGCCTTCGACCGGCTGATGCTGGCACATCAGCGGAAGGTTACCGGACTCGCGCTCAAGATCCTCGGTAACCGCGAGGATGCGCTGGACGCCGCCCAGGAATCGTTCCTGCGCGTCTACCGTCATCTTCATAAATATGATGAATCGCGCAATTTCGATGCGTGGCTCTGCGGCATCGTCGTCAACGTCTGCCGCGACCATGCCAGAAAGCGCGCCGGCAGAAGCGCCGTCCCGATCGATGAGATCGACGAGCCGGCAGGTCTGCGGGATACGGAATCGGATGCGATCCTGAGACAGCAACAGGCATTGGTGATGCGGGCGCTCGAGACGCTGACCGATAAGGAACGGAAGGCGATCGTGCTCCGCGATATGGAGGGTCTCGAGACCGAAGAGGTTGCCGGAATACTCGGATCCAGCCCGTCCACGGTCCGGTCTCAGATCTGCTCCGCCAGATCGAAGATCAGGGCGTTCAGGGATCGGATCACGGAGAGGAGGGGAAAATGAACTGCGGAAGAATTGAAGAACGGCTCCCGTTATTCGTCTCGTGCGACATGGCGCCGCGTGAAATGGAAGAGATGCGCTGCCACATCGATTCGTGCGAAGCCTGCGCCGGACTGGCTGCCCTTCTGGCCGAGGATGCCTCATGGCTGCGCCGGACCGGCGCTCCGGAGTTCGAGGAATCCGAACTCGCCGCGCTCAGATCTTCCGTCAATCGCCGGCTGGACGAGGAAGCGGCCGCTCCCGGCCTGCTCGACATGTTCAAGGGATTCGTGGCCTGGAGGCCTGTGCTCGCCGCGGCGGCGATCATCCTGATCGCGCTGATCTACCTGCTCAGCGACCGGGCCACGGCACCCGAGGAACCGCTCATCGTCCGGGATGCGGAGATCCGCGACGGAGGCGTGATCGAGGACCCGAAGCCCG
>CALBSU010000527.1 GCA_937967285.1 uncultured Acidobacteriota bacterium | reverse complement strand
CGGGATGGCCTCGATCTCGGGATCATCGCGGTAGAGGTCGGTGTAGATCGCCTCGACCAGCGTCACGATTCGCAGATCGGGACGCATCCGCCGGACGGCCCTCAGATTGGCCGTGTCCAGCACCGCCTCTCCGAGGTTGCGCAGCCTGATGAATAAGATTCCCGCCCCTTCGGGCAGCGTTTTGAAGAGATCTTTCGACATGCGGCGATCGTCGGGCCTCAAACGGTCTCCGGTTCCTCGATTATCGCCTCGTCGACCAGCATGATCGGGATCTCATCCCTGATCGGATAGACCCGATGGCATTCCCGGCACTTCAACGCCTCACCGCCCGTCTTCAGTTCGAGTTCCCCCAGACAGGCCGGACACCTCAGTTTCTTCAAAAGTATCTCGCTGACGCTCATCCATCCTCCCCAAGAAAGTAAAAAGTAGAAAGTAGAAAGTATAAAGTATAAAGTTCATGAGTCGAGTAAAATGTGTTTTGCAATTTTTACTTTCTACTTTTTACTTTCTACTTTCTACTTTGTAATTTAAGATTCGATCAAGAAGGAGAAATCATCAATCTATGGCACATCCGACATCATCGATCGAAACCGCAAAAAAAGTCTGGCATAACGGAAAAATGATTGAATGGGAGAATGCGAACATTCATATCATGTCGCACGTCATCCATTACGCATCGGCCCTCTTCGAGGGGATCAGGTGTTATGCGACGCCTCAGGGACCGGCGGTCTTCAGGCTGCGCGAGCATATCGAGAGGCTGAGGGATTCCTGTCACGTCTACAGGATGCCGATGGGATTCACCGTCGATGAGATCATCGACGCCTGCCTTGAGGTCGTCCGGGTCAACGAGTTCAAGGAATGCTACCTGCGCCCGGTGGTCTTCCGCGGGTACGGGTCGTTCGGCGTGAACCCGCTGCCGAATCCGGTCGAGGTCTACATCGCCAGCTGGGTCTGGGGCAAGTATCTCGGCCAGGAAGCGATCGAGGAGGGAGTGGACGTCTGTGTGGCAAGCTGGGCGCGGATGCACAACAACACGCTTCCGCCGACGGCCAAGGCGGCCGGCAATTATATGAATTCCCAGCTGATCAAGATGGAGGCGATCACCAACGGCTTCGTCGAGGGAATCGCTCTCGACACGAGCGGCAACGTCAGCGAGGGAAGCGGTGAGAACCTCTTCGTCATCCGACACGGTCGGATCTACACTCCGCCGCTGAGCAGCGCAGTTCTCTCCGGCATCACCCGGGATTCGGTCATTCAGATCGCCCAGTCGCGCGGATATGAAGTGGTCGAGCAGATCATTCCGCGCGCCACGCTCTACACCGCGGACGAACTGTTCTTCACCGGAACTGCGGCCGAGATCACGCCGATCCGCAGCGTCGACCGGATCAAGGTCGGCGACGGCCGGCGCGGCCCCATCACGGCCGAACTGCAGAAGGAGTTCTTCGCCATCACCTCCGGCGAGAAGGAAGCACCGGGCAACTGGCTCGCTTTTGTGAATAAGTAAAAAGGTGCGCATGCCCCTGGCGTGCGATATTCCTTTTCGCACGCTGGGAGCGTGCGCACCTGCGCTATGATCAAAAAATTCCTCCTCGATCTCAAACGCGCTGGAAATCCCGCCGATGCGGCGCAGGCCCGCCATTACTTCAAATCCGGCGAGGACGTCAGATTCTTCGGAGTCAAGGCGCCCCGGGTCAAAGAGATCGAAAAGGGCTTTTATCAGAAGGTCCGCGGAGAATGGAGCATCGAGGAAGCGCTCCAGTTCTGCGAGCTGATGCTGGAACGGCGCGAGCTCGAAGCGAAGTCCGCGGGGATGCTGCTGCTCGG
>CALBSU010000526.1 GCA_937967285.1 uncultured Acidobacteriota bacterium | reverse complement strand
CTGACGCAGGCGCTGACCGGAGGTTCGGCAAGGGAGAAGGCCGGTGAGATGACGACCGATCTTTCGAATCTGACTGTCCCTGTCTGGCCGATGCCGTTCAACGGGATGGGATCGGGCGAGCGGCTTTTCGTCTGGAATACCTTCTCGTTCGCCGAGGCGCGATCGATCCGCGGGGCGCTCAACGGCACGGTCAATGACGTCGTCCTGACTGCGCTCTCAGGCGCCGTTGCGAGATATGTTGCCGGGCATGGCCGCGAGACGTCCGGGCGCACCGTCAGGGTCATGGTGCCGGTCAGCCTCAGGCAGGAATCCCAGCACGGCGCGCTCGGCAATCTGATCTCGCTGCTTCCGATCGAGATCCCGCTCGATATCCCGGATCCGATCGAGCGTTTCAGATACATCAATCGCAAAACCACAGGCATGAAACAGGCGCGTGTAGCCGAAGGTTTGAATATCTTCTCAGCGCTGCTCGGCCTGCTTCCAGCTTCGCTGCAGTCATTCGTAGGTTCGATCTCGACCGGGTCGCTGCCTCTCCCGCCGGTCAACATCATCTCGACCAATGTTCCCGGGCCGCAGGTTCCGCTCTACGCGCTCGGCAGAAAGATGGTCGCCTATTATCCCTACGTGCCGATCGGATTCGGCATCGGTTGCGGCTGCGCGATCATGAGCTACGATCAGAACCTCTACTTCGGTCTTTCGGCCGACGCACAGTCGATGCCGGACGTCGCGAAGCTGAGCGAGAATCTCGACGAATCCTTTCACGAGCTGCGAGTCGCCGCCGGTGTCGAGGAGATCAGGCCGCGTGTCATGAAGGCAGCCGCGGGACGTTCGGCCCGAAGCAGAGTGAAGAAGGATGCCGCCCGCGGCGACGGCTGAGATCGTCCGCAGATGGCGTCCGGACAGAAGTCCGTTTCTCCTGTACAATGGGTTTCGACGGGTTTTTGAATCCGGGAGATGAAAGGAGTTGCTATGTCATCGGTCTCAACACCGTTTCACAGAGAGAGGGTTCCGGTCTGGCTGCCGATCTGGCGCGAGGCGCTGGCCGGTGTCGACTGGCTGGCGCTCAGATCATCGCCCGTCTATTACGGCCTGGGAACTCCGCGCGGAAACGGCGATCCGGTGGTTCTCGTCCCGGGGTTCATGGGCAATGATGTCTATCTCTACGAGATGTATTTCTGGCTCAAACGGGTCGGATACAGGCCGTATATGTCGAAGATCGGCGTCAATGCCGATTGCCTCAACCTGCTGATCGGAAAACTCTCCGCGACGATCAACAAGGCGCATGCCGAGACCGGACGCCAGGTCCATCTGATCGGCCACAGCCTCGGCGGAGTCCTCTCCAGATCGACGACGATCCGCCATCCGCAGTGGGTCGCATCGGTGACGACGCTCGGCTCGCCGTTCCGCGGCATCAGCTCTCATCCGCTGGTTCTCGAGACCGCCGATCGCGTCCGCAAAAGAATCGTCAAAAAGAAGAACCTCGAGGCCACTCCCGACTGTTACACCAGTCTCTGCGACTGTGAAGCCGTCAGCAACATGCACGAGATCTTTCCGGATTCCGTTCGCCAGACGGCCATCTACACCAAATCGGACGGGATCGTCGACTGGAAGGTCTGCGTGACCGATGACCCGCAGAACAATTTCGAGGTCCGCGGAACTCACGTCGGCCTGGTCTTCAATGC
>CALBSU010000525.1 GCA_937967285.1 uncultured Acidobacteriota bacterium | reverse complement strand
GGAAACTACACTCATGAATCTGGCAATCATCGGCGCTCAATGGGGAGACGAGGGCAAGGGCAAGATCGTTGATCTGCTTGCGCCGCATTTCGATATCGTGACGCGGTATCAGGGCGGGCACAACGCGGGCCACACCGTGATCATCAGGCGCGAGGGCGTCGAGCAGAAGTTCGTGCTCCACCTGATCCCGTCGGGCATAACTCATGCCGGCAAGACCTGCGTCATCGGCAACGGAGTGGTCGTCGATCCGCGCGCGCTGTTGCACGAAATGGATGAGCTGCGAGGGCAGGGGATCGAAGTCAGCCCGTCGAATCTGCTGGTCAGCAACCGGGCGCATCTGATACTGCCGTATCACGTGGCGCTCGATCGGGCGATCGAGGCCAGCCGCGGAGGCAATGCCGTCGGGACAACGATGCGCGGAATCGGCCCGGCATACGAGGACAAGATGGCCCGCCGTGGCCTGCGCGCCGGCGACCTGACGGAGCCCTCGACGCTCGCCGAGAAGCTGACTCAGTCGGCCCGCCAGGCCAACCGGCTCCTCTCCGTCCTCGGCGGTGAACCGATCGACGAGAAGATGCTGATCGAGGACGGCATGCGCTGGTGCGATCTGCTCTCGCCTCACATCTGCGACACTACCTACTACCTGAACCGCTCGGCGAGGGCGGGGCGCTCGCTGCTGCTCGAAGGCGCGCAGGCGACCATGCTCGACATCGATCACGGCACATATCCGTTCGTCACCTCGTCCAACTCCTCGATCGGCGGAGCCTGTACCGGCGCCGGCATCCCGCCGTCGCTGATCAGCATGACGATCGGCGTGATCAAGGCCTACACGACGAGAGTCGGCGGCGGTCCTTTCCCGACAGAGCTCAACGACAGTCTGGGCGAGGAGATCCGCGCGCGGGGCGGGGAATACGGCGCTTCGACCGGAAGGCCCCGGCGGACCGGCTGGTTCGATGCCGTGGTCGCCCGTTATGCCGTCATGGTCAACGGTCTCAACGCCATGGCGCTGACAAAACTGGATGTGCTCGACGACCTCGACGAGATCCGCATCTGCACCGGATACCGGATCAACGGACATGAGACCGATCAGGTCCCGTACGATGCCGGCCAGATGTCCGCTGCCGAACCGGTCTACGAGTCGATGCCCGGCTGGCGCGAGAAGACGGTCGGCATTCAGAAGATCGCCGACCTTCCCGCGAAGGCGCGCGATTATGTCGATCGCCTGTCTGAACTTTCAGGCGCGCCGTTCGCCTTTGTATCGACCGGAGCCGAACGAAACGAGACGATCATCTCGGCCGATCTCCTCGGTCGGTACGGCCTTCAGCTTGACATATGATCTCCCGGGACGTTGAATTGTCAGTAGTCTGTGTTTAACAGGCCATCTGACAATAAACAACAAATAACAGGAGGATAGTTATGTCAATTGCCAAAGTCACCGAGATCATCGCTTCGTCGCCGACCAGCTTCGAGGATGCCATTCAGGAAGGGATCAAGCGCGCGGGCAAGACTCTCGACAACATCAAGAGCGCCTGGGTCAAGGAGCAGAACGTCGTCGTCGAGAACGAGAAGGTGACCGAATTCCGCGTAACCATGCTGGTCACTTTCGTACTCAAGGACTGATGCTCAAAGGTTCGAGCTGATGAAATATCATTATTTTACAGCCGACGTCTTTACGGACAGGATTTTCGGAGGGAACCAGCTGGCGGTTTTCCCCGATGGTCGCGGGTTGAACGACGCGTTGATGCAGCAGATCGCGCGGGAGTTCAACTTCTCCGAGACGGTCTTCGTCTTCCCTCCGGAAAATCCATCCCACACCAGAAAAATCAGGATCTTCACTCCCGAAAACGAGCTTCCGTTCGCGGGGCATCCGACTGTCGGAACCGCCTTCGTGCTGGCATCTGCCGGTGAGATCCCGCTCGTCGACGACCGGGCAGAGATCGTCTTCGAGGAGGGCGTCGGGCCGGTCCCGGTGCGGATCACAGGCGTCGACGGCCGCCCGGTCTCGTCGCAGCTCTCAGCGGCGAGGATGCCCGAGATCGGCGCGACTCCGCCGCCGGCCGAGGATCTGGCCGCCGCGCTCTCGATCGCTCCGGGCGATATCTTTGCGGGAGCAGACGGGCCGGTGACGCTTACGTGCGGGGTTCAGTTCATCTTCGTTCCGGTGAAGAGCCTCGATGCCGTTCGCAGATCGCGAGTCAATCGCGGGATCTGGGACCGCGTCGTCTCGACTCACGATGCGCCGCAGGTCTTCATCTTCTCGCGGGAGACGGAAGATCCGGGCAATCAGGTCCACGCCCGGATGTTCGCTCCGTCGATGAACATCGAGGAGGATCCGGCGACCGGATCGGCCGTGGCGGCGCTGGCCGGATATCTCGCTCCGCGCGAATCCGAAAAGACCGGGACGCTTCGATGGACGATCGAACAGGGTTTCGAGATGGGGCGTCCGAGCATCATCCGTCTCGAAGCGGATGTGAAGGACGGCGGAATTACGGCCGTCCGTGTCGGCGGTGAGTCGGTTCTGGTCTGCGAGGGATTGATGGATATTCCTGAAGAATAAACTGAA
>CALBSU010000524.1 GCA_937967285.1 uncultured Acidobacteriota bacterium | reverse complement strand
ACGCGAGATCAAACTCCGCCTGCACATCATGATCTGCGATTTCTGCAAAAGGTATCAGGAACAGCTCTACGCCCTGCGTGAAGCCGTCCGGACGATGGATGAACCCGAAGCCGCCGCCGCTCCCGATCAACCGCGCCTCTCAGATGACGCCCGCGAAAGAATCAAACAGGCCATCCGAAACAGCGACCGCTGAAAAAAATAACTCCGAAACAATTTCGAAATAATTCTGTAAGGTTCCGGCTCGCCTCCCGACTGATTGACGAACAGGAAACAACGCTCCGAGAGATTCGGAGCAGGACATAACCGTTCCGTCTATCAGGGAGTCAGAGATGAACGCTGTCGATTTTGAAGAGATTACCCTGCCGCATTCGAAAGACCTGTACCGGGCGGCGACCCGACTTGTCGGCAACAGCTCGGACGCCGAGGATGTGCTTCAGGAGACTTACCTGCAGGCCTGGCGCTCGATCGAGCGCTTTCAGGAGGGCACGAACATCCGTGCCTGGCTCTACAAGATACTCTTTCACGTAGTCAGCCATCACCGCCGCAAATGCTGGAAGTTCACGCAGCCGTGGAGCGTCGACGACGAGCCGTGCTGGGAGGAGACGCTCGTCTACACCGAGCCGGTGGCGCAGCAACTGACCGACGAGGACGTGCTGGCGGCGTTCGACAGGGTGCCGTCGATCTTCGCTGAAGCCGTACTTCTGGCGGATGTCGAGGAGTTCTCATACGCCGAGATCGCATCGATCCTGAACATCCCGATCGGAACGGTCATGTCGCGGCTCTATCGCGGAAGAAAGATGCTGGCGAAGGAGCTCGAAGGTTATGCGCGTTCAATCAGGGTTGCGGCGAGAGAGCCGCTCAGCGCGGCGGCCTGACCGGGCATCGCCGGCGATGGAATATTCGAGGCGGGATTTCGGATTCAAGGACTGAAACGAATATCAGGAGAATCGAGGGAGAGAGATGTCTGAGACTAATCATTACGATGTGATCATCATCGGCACGGGAGCGGGCGGAGGAACGCTGGCTCACAGGCTGGCGCCGACCGGAAAGCGGATCCTGCTGATCGAGCGGGGCGACTTTCTCAGGCGGGAGAAGGAGAACTGGAGTTCGAAGGCCGTCGTGCTCGAGGGACGTTACGACAACAGCGAGAGCTGGCTCGACTCCGAAGGCAACGAATTCAAGCCGGGCCAGCACTACTTCGTCGGCGGTCTGACGAAGTTCTACGGCGCGGCCCTGCTGAGGATGCGCCGTGAGGATTTCGGAGAGCTGCGTCACTCGGGCGGGATCTCGCCCGGCTGGGCGGTCGGATACGACGAATTCGAGCCGTACTACAGCGAAGCCGAGCACCTGTATCAGGTTCACGGCAATCGAGGCGAGGATCCGACCGAGCCGTGGGCGAGCCGCCCCTACCCGCACCCGGCCGTCAGTCACGAGCCGCGGATTCAGGAGATCAGCGACGCGCTCGGCAAGCTCGGTCACAAGCCGTTCCATCTGCCGGTCGGGATCAGGCTCGACGAAGGCGATCCGCACCGCAGCAGGTGCATCCGATGTTCGACCTGCGACGGTTTTCCCTGCCTGGTCGACGCCAAGGCCGACGCGCAGACGACCTGCATCGACCCGGCGCTCGAACACCGGAACGTCTCGATCGTGACCAACGCGTACGTCACGCGGCTGCTGACCGACGAGAGCGGCCGAAGAGTGAGCGAGGTCGAGGTCGAGCGGGCGGGCGAGAAGATGCGTTACAGCGGCGACATCGTCGTCGTGTCGGCCGGAGCGATCAATTCCGCGGCGCTGCTGCTCCGTTCGGCCAATGACAGGCATCCGAACGGACTGGCCAACGGTTCGGATCAGGTCGGGCGGAATTACATGGCTCATATCAACTCCGTGCTCGTCGCCATCTCGCGGTGCGAGAACCCGACCGTCTTTCAGAAGACGATGGGGCTCAACGATTTCTATTTCTCATCGCGCGAGTGGGACTTTCCGATGGGGCACATATCATTCGTCGGCAAGTTCGACGCCAACATCTTCGCGGCCGGAGCGCCGCCCTTCGCGCCCGGCTTCACGCTCGAATACGTGGCCCGGCACGCAGTCGAGTTCTGGCTGACCTCTGAAGATCTGCCTGATCCCGACAACCGGATCACGCTCAGCAAAAACGGACAGATCACGGTCAATTACAGCGTCAACAACCTCGAGGGCCACCAGCGCCTGACGGCGAAACTGCGCGATCTGCTCAAACATATCAACTGCACTGACCATCTGATCCCGATGAACGCATACATCGGCAAGCGGATGCCGCTGGCCAAAGTGGCGCACCAGAACGGAACGCTCAGGTTCGGAGACGATCCGCGGTCGTCGGTGCTCGATCGCAACTGCAGGGCGCACGAACTGGACAACCTGTACGTCGTCGACGCGAGCTTCT
>CALBSU010000523.1 GCA_937967285.1 uncultured Acidobacteriota bacterium | reverse complement strand
GAAAGTCCTGGCAGACACTGCCCAAATTTCTGACGCCGCAGGAGATAGATGCCATCCTCGAGCAGCCGGATCTGTCGACCGAGACGGGAAGACGAGATCGCGCCATGCTCGAGGTGCTCTACGCCTCAGGCCTTCGCGTCTCGGAACTGATCAACCTGAAACTGCGCGATATCGACTGGGATATGGGCGGGCTGACCTGCTTCGGGAAGGGAAGCAAGGAACGTCGCGTTCCGCTCGGCAGATCGGCCATCGAATACCTCAAGAACTATCTGCCCGCGCGAATGCGCCTGCTGGCCGATCAGAGTTCCGACCTGCTCTTCATCGACAGGGGAGGGCGCCGCATCTCGCGCCATAAGTTCTGGCGGTTGATCAAGGAGTACGGGCGACTGGCCGGAGTCGATTACATCACGCCTCACGTCCTTCGACACAGCTTCGCCACGACACTGCTCTCAAACGGCGCCGACCTGCGCTCGGTTCAGATGATGCTCGGCCACAGCGACATCAGTACAACTCAGATCTATACACACGTCACCGACGAGCACATCAAGAAAGCCTACAGGAAATTTCACCCGAGATCCTGACTGGTCAGCCCAGATTCATCTCGCGATACTGTTTCCGCCATTCGTTGACGGCCCGTTCCATCTCCTGCGCCTGCTTCCTGATCATCGCCGGATCAGGATTCGGTTTGCCGAATTCCTGGTTCATCTCCCGGAACCGGTCCTGCACTCTGGTGCGCTCCTGATCCATCGTCCGGATCCTCTCCCGCCAGATCATCTTCTGCTCCTGGCTCAGACCCTGCATCAGTCTTTCATGCTCACGGTCCATCGTCCGAAGCTGATCCCTCAACTGGTCCCGCAACTTCAATCCGTCTTCCATCCTGAAGCCGCCGCCGGCCAGCTTCGCCATCTCGCGCGTCTGGTCGCGCAGCCTGTCCGCCGCCGTCGTGCACGTCTGAAGCTGATCCCGCTGCTGCTTCGTCACCGTGCGACCTTTCTCCATCCCGCCTTTCTGTTGCTGCTGCGCCGGCCTCTTACCCTTGCTCTGACCTCCGCCCTGCGCAACCACACCCAGACTGCCCGCCACCAGAAATCCACTTATGATCAATCCACTCAATATTGTTTTTGTCCTGTTTTTCATCTTTTTACCCTCCTTACTTCTTTCTCCTCATATCTGTAAACGCAAGACCCGTGCCGATATCTTCCGATTCTCAAAAACCCTTCGATCCCAGTAATTGCGCCTTTTCTGGTTTGTGTGCGCGTGCGTCTGATAACGAGTGGGGTGCGTGGTTTTACGCTGGGAGAAGCTGGGTGGAAGATGAATGGAAGGTGGATGGAAGGGGAGGGGCGGGCTGGAACGAGCGGACAACTTAACGCGAGCGTCAGCGAGCGCCCCCGGCCGTATGCGGGCGCTCGCTGACGCTGCAGGTTCTCACACGCTGAACGGTTCCTGAGTGACGAAGTTTGCGGCGCTGCCGAGCGTGAAGAAATTGGGCGTCTGGGATGGCGGCATCTTCGACTTGATCGTCGCGTAGAACCGCGCATAGTTCCCCTTGAACGCTCCGTGGTTCCAGACTCGCAGCAACTGCTCAGTGAAGGCCCCGTTATGATCGCCGTCGAGCGAGGTTTGATTGTCCTGACATCCCGAGATCAGGATAACGGCCGGCCTGAACTTCTTGACGATGGATGAGAGCCTTGGATTGATCGCCAGTTGGGCCAGCGCGCTGTCCGGATCGACAACCTCGCCGCTCTTGCCGGACTCTTTCGCCACGTCCTTCTGCAGCTTGTCGTAGAACACCTTGTGCTCGGCGTATGTCCGCCTGCCCACCGACAGAGGCATCATTTTCGATCTCCCTGCCGGCTCTGTGCCCGGCATCGGCTCCCTCGTTACGGTTCCGCTGTGGCAACTGTCCGAGAAGACCAGGATCCTGACACCCGACCGGAACCGGCTCAATTCCATATAGAGTTCGTCGTCGATCAACTGCCCGTCATAAAGACACCAGGTCTCGTCCTTCTTGTCGTCCTCTTCCCCCGTCACGTCCGGAATCTGGCCGCCGTGACCGGAAAAAGTCATGAAGAAGAGGCCTCCCGATTTGAGCTGCTTTGCGGCCGCCCTGATCGCCGCCAGCGTCTTGGCTCGCGTGGCGTCCTTCGTCATCAGCACCGTCGGCTTCATGCCCTTCGATCGGGCGATCTCCGACATATCCTGTGCGTCGAACTCACATGCCATCAGATCTCCGCTCCATCCGCCGTAATGCGCCGGGCTGACCGAATTCAACCCCAGATGCAATGACAGCGCCTTCACCTTGCCGGCTGCCGCTTTAGTGGTTTTCGCCATAACTTTCTCCTGGTTTATGTGACTGCCTGATAAAGACTTGAGAACCCGATTCGTGCCTGGATGTTAGCCCGAATTCGTTCGAATGCCAATATTTTTCAGCCCTGCGAGGCTGTCTGATTGCATAAAACTCCATCTCGAGGCTACTCTATATCTTTGCATTTTCATGAGCGGAACCAGAGAGTCAGCAAGCGCCACCAACTTTTACGTTTGACGGAGATGACAATGACCCAAGAACTGAATCCTGAAAAAATCCTGCAGATCGGCCTCGGCTTCTGGCCGTCCAAGACGCTCCTGAGCGCCGTCGAGATGGGAGTCTTCACCGAACTGGCAAACGGCCCGGAGAAGTTCGAATCCTTGAGCGGACGCCTCGGCCTGCATCCCCGATCCGCACGCGACTTTCTCGACACCCTCGTCGCTCTCGGGTTTCTCATACGGACGGACAACGTTTACGGAAACACGCCCGAAACGGATATGTTTCTCGATAAGAAGAAACCCTCCTACATCGGCGGTATCCTCGAGATGGCCAATCACCGGCTTTACCGTTTCTGGGGACACCTGACCGAGGCTCTGAGGACCGGACAACCCCAGAACGAAGCCAAGACCGGCGGACCGGGACTCTTCGAAACGCTTTATGCCGAGCCGGCGCGCCTGCGAGAGTTCCTGGCCGCCATGACTGGCATCAGTCACCCGGCCAACGCCACAATCGCCCGCAAATTCCCGTGGGCTGACTACTCGACCTTCGCCGATGTCGGAACCGCGCAGGGTGATCTCGCCGTCCAGATCTCGCTCGCCAACCCGCACCTCCGCGGTCACGGCTTCGATCTGCCGGAGGTCGCGCCGATCTTCGAGGAGTACT
>CALBSU010000522.1 GCA_937967285.1 uncultured Acidobacteriota bacterium | reverse complement strand
TTGGTCACCGTCAGCGGCATCGGCGAATCCTTGACCTCGCCGGACCAGCTCTGACCGTCATGCTTGAGCATCATCTGGAAATTGAGCGCGCCAAGCTCGCTGCTGGTCGCCGTCACTTTGTACGTTCCCGCCACCGGATGCGACTGCGCAAAACCGGCGACCGACAGAATCAAAGTCATCATCAGCGCCATACCGAATCCCACAAATACACGTTTCATCATCTTCTTGCTACCCCCTGGTGTTCTGCTCTCCTCGGAGAGAAATATGCCCTGTACAGTCCGTTCCGAGCAGTCCGAACTGCGTATATTCATAGATAATGGACAAGGAATCCGAAGTTTAATCCCCGTCCAGTGATAAAACAAGCCCCTTTTCGGGCCATTCGACCAACTTTTTGCTTCCTCACACCGGCTTTTCTTTTATAATTTATCCGCTCCCGCATCTGACACAGCATCGAGGACACCAATGGTCGAAAAAAAGCTCTATCTCGAAGAAATCGCCAACAGCATCACTCACGGGATCGGTCTGGTTCTGAGCCTGGCCGGATTCGCGGTTCTGGCATTCATCGCCATCAGCAAAGGCAGCCTCCTGCACCTGATCGGCTGCACCATCTACGGCGCCACGCTGATTATGGTCTTCGCCGCATCGACGCTCTATCACGTCATCCACGAACCGCACATCAAACATTATTTCAGGATCTTCGACCAGTTGACGATCTACCTCGTCATCGCGGGAACCTATACCCCGTTCACCCTCATCAACCTGCGAGGTTTCTGGGGCTGGACACTCCTGATTACGGTCTGGACGCTCTCGTTGTTCGGAATTATCTTCAAAGTGATATACGTCAACCGGTACAAGGCGGTCTCGATGTCGCTCTATCTGGTCATGGGCTGGCTGTGCGTGATCGCGGCCAAGCCGATCCTGGCCAGCGTCCCCCTGAGCGGACTGGCCTGGATCGCCGCCGGCGCGGTCGCCTACATGGCGGGCCTCGTCTTCTTCGCATGGGAGAAGATCCCATACAACCATACTATCTGGCATCTCTTCGTGCTCGCCGGCAGCGCCTGTCATTACGTGGCGGTGCTCAATTACGTCATGCCTGTAAGTTGAGTAGAAAGTAGAAAGTAGAAAGTAGAAAGAAAAAGCCTGCGCAATCATTGAGACCATCGGCAACAGCGCATCACATATTCAGGAGGTCGGATCGTAATGCTGTTTCAGGAGGGAGAAAGTGTCGGCACAAACCTGCTTGAAAAAGTAGTTCAGTACCTCAACTACCCCTTCATCAATCAGCCTCAGTTCAAGGTGTCACTGCTGAGCCTGATCATGCTTTCGGTGCTGATGGCGGTCGTCTTCAGCATCTCGCATTATGTCAGGAAGCTGCTCGGCAGAACCCGCTGGATGATGCAGGTCGACTCCGGGTTGCGCTTCACGATTCTGCGCGTCCTGCATTATGTGATCGTTGCTGGTGGAGTGCTCTACGGGCTGAAGATCGGTTTCAACGCCGACCTGACCAGCATCGCCGTCCTGATCGGCTTCCTCTCGGTCGGCATCGGCTTCGGCCTGCAGTATATCGCTTCTGACTTGATCTCAGGGCTGATCCTGCTGTTCGAACGCCCGATCAGAGTCGGCGACCGGCTCAAGCTCGGGGATATCGACGGACGCGTCGAAAATATCCAGGTCAGGACCACGCTCATCATCACCAACGACAACATCGCGGTCATCGTCCCCAACTCAGACCTCGTCCGCAATCAGGTCATCAACTGGTCATACGGCAGCCATCAGGTGAGGCTGAGAATCCCTGTCGGCGTGTCCTACGGGAGCGACCTCGACAAGGTTCGCCAGGCGCTGATCGATGCCGGCAAATCGGTCAGGGAGGTTTTGGCCTCACCCGAACCGAACGTCCATCTCAAGACCTTCGGCGATTCGTCGATCGACTTCGACCTGCTGGTCTGGATCGATGAGCCGCATAAACACCCTCAGATCCGGAGCAACGTCAACTTCGCCATCGCGCGCACCTTCCGCGAGCGCGGCATCGAGATCCCGTTCCCGCAGCGCGATCTGCATATCAAATCTGATAGTAGAAAGTAGAAAGGGAGTAGAAAGTAAAAAGTAGAAAGTAATGCGAGACGTAATCAACACGCCCGTATTCCTTTCTACTTTCTACTCCCTTTCTACTTTCTACTTTTTACTTTCTACTTACTCCCCTCTCCGATCCGCATGCCGTAGAACGAGCGGTAGACGAAGAAGACCGAGATCGCGCAAAAGACGGCGGCCAGGAAGTGGCTGAGCGTCGATCCGTAATCCGCGGTCAGGCTGACGGCCAGTTCCACCGCCAGCAGCCCGAAGAGCGTGGTGAACTTGATGACCGGGTTCATGGCTACCGATGAAGTATCCTTGAACGGATCGCCGACCGTATCGCCGACAACCGTCGCGTCATGAAGTGCGGTCCCCTTCTGTTTGAGCTCGACCTCGACGACCTTCTTGGCGTTGTCCCAGGCGCCGCCGGCGTTGGCCATGAAGATCGCCTGGTAGAGGCCGAAGATCGCGATCGAGATCAGATAGCCGATGAAGAAGTATGGCTCGACGAACGCGAAAGCCAGCGAGGCGAAGAAGACCGTCAGGAAGATGTTGAACATCCCCTTCTGGGCATACTGCGTGCAGATCTCGACGACCTTCTTGCTGTCCTCGACCGAGGCCTTCTCGACGCCTTCGAGCTTGATGTTGGCCTTGATGAACTCGACGGCGCGATAGGCGCCGGTGGTGACCGCCTGGGTCGAGGCGCCGGTGAACCAGTAGATGATGGCTCCGCCGGTGATCAACCCGAGGACGAACGGCGCGTGGAGAAGCGAGAGCTTGTCGACGTTCTGGGTCAGCCCTTCGGTCAGCCCCATGATGATCGAGAAGATCATGGTCGTGGCGCCGACCACCGCTGTTCCGATGAGCACCGGTTTGGCCGTGGCCTTGAAGGTGTTGCCCGCGCCGTCGTTCTCCTCGAGCAGGTGCTTGGCGCGATCGAAGTTGACCGCTATGCCGAACTGGTCCCTGACCTCTTTCTCGACATTCGGCACCTGTTCGATCAGCGAGAGCTCATAGACCGACTGCGCGTTGTCCGTCACCGGGCCGTAGGAGTCGACGGCGATCGTGACCGGTCCCATGCCGAGGAAGCCGAAGGCCACCAGACCGAAGGCGAAGACCGCCGGCGCCGCCATCAGGACTCCCAGCCCCTGGAGACTGAAGAAGTACGCGATCGCCATCAGGATCACGATGCCGATTCCGAGCCAGTATGCCGAGAAATTACCCGCCACCAGCCCCGACAGGATGTTGAGCGAGGGCCCGCCCTCTTTCGATGACGTGACGACCTCGGCAACGTGTCTCGATTCGGTCGAGGTGAAGACCTTGACCAGCTCCGGGATGATCGCGCCGGCCAAAGTTCCGCAGGAGATGATTGCCGACAGCTTCCACCACAGCGTCCCGTCGTTGCCCATCGTCGGGATGACCAGCTTCGAGACGACGAACGTCAGCGCGATCGAAACGATCGAGGTGATCCAGACCAGACGGGTCAGCGGCATCTCGAAGTTCATCTTGTCGGCTTTGGCGTACGTCGACTTCGTCATCGCCTCGTTGATCAGATACGAGAGCATCGAAGCCAGCACCATCATGATGCGCATGACGAAGATCCAGACCAGCAGCTGGACCTGAACAGTTGAGATGAACGCCTGAGTGGTGGGGAAATTGAGGCTGGTCGCCAGCTCGGCGATGCCCGGAACCTTGTCGTTGATCGCCAGCAGGATGAACGAGATCAGCGCCACGCCGGTTACGCCGTAGGTCTCGAAACCATCAGCGCTCGGACCCACCGAATCGCCAGCGTTATCGCCCGTGCAGTCCGCGATCACTCCCGGATTGCGCGCGTCGTCCTCCTTGATCTTGAAGACGATCTTCATGAGGTCCGAACCGATGTCGGCGATCTTCGTGAAGATGCCGCCCGCGATTCGCAGCGCCGCGGCTCCCAGGCTCTCGCCGATCGCGAACCCGATGAAACACGGCCCCGCGTAATCGCCCGGCACGAAGAGCAGAATGAAGAGCATGATCAGCAGCTCGACGCTGATCAGCATCATCCCGATGCTCATTCCCGCCTTGAGCGGAATCGCGTAGATCGGAAACGGCTTACCCTCGAGACTCGCAAACGCAGTCCGCGAATTGGCGTACGTGTTGACGCGAATCCCAAACCACGCCACGCCGTAGCTGCCCGCAATTCCAACCAGACTGAACCCGAGAATGATCAATACACGCAGAAACTCGAATTTGAGCAGGAATCCGAAATAGAGAATGATGATGATGGCGATGAAGACTTCGAGGATCAGGATGAACTTGCCCTGCGTGACAAGATAGGTCTTGCAGGTCTCATAGATCAGCTCTGAAATCTCGCGCATCGAACTGTGCACGGGGAGCTTCTTGAGCTGCATGTAGATGAGAAGTCCGAAAAGCAGACCGAGCGCGCAGACCAGCAGCCCGATCAGAAGCAGCGACTGCCCGTTGACCCCGCCCAGGAATGTGACCTGCGACAGGTCCGGCAACTGCAGATTCGCCTCCCCGCCGGGTCGATGTCCGGCTTCCTGAGCGAACGCAGATGCAGTATTCATTATTAATCCCGAGATGCCGACGACCGCTCCGAATGCCATGCGGCTTATTCGCCCGGCTGACGGTATCGCTCTCTTCCTCAAGCAGAAAAGCGCAATTATGCTGATGCCTAACAGTGAAAGGATCATACGCGGTGAAACCTCTTTTGATAAATTAAATTAATGGTCGGTACACAGAAGGCCGATTATAGACAAACCGGCCTGAGATGAAAAGCTCAGAAGGCCAATTTTTACAGGCATTTCGGCATACTCCATGCCGGCCGATTGGTCTAACCAGCAGACTGATTGACACTCCGCTAAAGGTGACATTAAGTGTGATCTCGCGGATGGCTTGCGAATTGCAATCAAAGCGAGGATTTATCGGCGGAGATGGCAGGGCTGGAAAAATCGTCAGTATTGAAGGGGATCGGCAACTGACGCGGCAGCGCCGATGGGTGGAGCAGGGTGAGCACGCGCAAAATCGCCACAATGGGAGGCCGGGAAGATGAACGAGGAAGTGATCGACAGAGAGCCGGGAGGGCTGAGGGACCGGCGGCAATCGGTGGGCGGTTCGGTGCGCTGGTTTTTTCGCAATCTCGGTCCGGGCCTGATCACGGGAGCGGCCGACGACGATCCGTCGGGGATCTCGACCTATTCGACGGCCGGCGCTGCGTTCGGGTATGGAATGCTCTGGACGGCGCTCCTCTCGCTGCCCCTGATGACAGCGGTTCAGTTGATGTGCGCTAGGATCGGCATGGTTTCGGGTCGCGGGCTGGCGGCGGTTCTGCGGACATACTATTCTAGGCGGTTGCTGTGGTTTGCCTGTGGACTGCTGCTGGTCGCCAACACGATCAACATCGCAGCCGATCTGGGAGGCATGGCCGAAGCGGCGGAGTTGCTGACCGGAATCGATTCGATCTGGTTCATTCCGCCGTTCACGCTGACGATCATCCTGCTGCTCGTTTTCGCCTCGTACCGGACTATGGCGAAATTTTTCAAATGGCTGACGCTGGTACTGGTGGCATACATCGGAGCGGCATTTCTGGCCCGGCCGCACTGGGGCGATGTCATCCGGGCGACTCTGCTGCCGAGGCCGGAACTGAACGAAAACTATCTCATGACCGTCGTGGCGATACTGGGAACGACGATCTCGCCGTATCTGTTTTTCTGGCAGGCGGCGCAGGAGGTCGAGGAGGAGAAGGCTGCCGGCAAAAGGACGGTGGGCCGTCGCAAGGGCGCATCGCGCGAGGAGCTGGGTCATCTGACAGTCGATGTCTTTACAGGCATGACGATCTGCGTGGCGATCTTCTATTTCATCATCCTGACGACTGGAGCGACGCTGCACGAATCAGGGCATCGTGACATCCTGACGGCCCGCCAGGCGGCAGAGGCGTTGCGACCGCTGGCCGGCGATCTCGCCTACCTGCTCTTTTCGATCGGGCTGATCGGCACCGGATTTCTCGGGGTTCCGGTGCTGGCCGGTTCTGCCGCTTATGCCGTCGCCGAAGCCGGAGCGTGGCGCGCGGGAATGAACGAACGTCCGCGGATGGCCGGAAAATTCTATGCCGTCATCACGCTCTCGATGTTCGCCGGGATGGCGGTCGACTACATCGGACTGAATCCGATCCGGATGCTCTTCTGGGCCGCAATCGTCAACGGAATGCTGGCTCCGCCGCTGATCATCATCATCCTGATGGTCACCAACAACGTCAGAGTCATGGGAGAGCATACAAATTCGAGGTGGCTGAACCGACTCGGGTGGAGCGCAGCCGTAATCATGAGTCTGGCTGCGATTGCGACCGTCATCGCCTGGATTCGAAACTGAGGCGGATCATTCGGCAGCCGGGTTATGCCGGCGAATGGCGATCAGCCACCGGATCACTGCGTAACCAACGCCGGCGATCAGGACGACCGCGGCGACCCGCATCTCGTAACGCCTGACATCCGTCAGCAGGATTTCGAGCGCATGGCCGAAGGCGTATCCGGCCAGCCCGAGCGTAATCGACCAGATGGCTCCACCTGTGAAATTGAATACCAGAAAGCGCCCTGGAGAAAAATCGGCCAATCCAAGCACGAAAGGTGTGATGGTTCGGATGCCGTAGACGAACCGGAACCCCAGCACCAGGATCAGATTGTAGCGTTCGATCAGGCTGCGGGCTCTTTGCGCCGCCGGGTTTAAAGACGGCAATCTGGCGAGGAGGGCGCCGCCCTTCATGCGTCCGAGTCGGAAAAACAGCTGATCCGCCAGGAATGTCCCCAGAAAAGCTACTCCGATCACCGCCGGCAGACTGAGGTATCCGCGGTGAGCCAGATAGGACGCCAAAATCAGGAATGTCTCCCCCTCCAGCATGACTCCGAAGAACAGGATCAGATAGCCGTAATCGATGATCAGGTGCTCGATTGACATGCGACGATTATAGGCTGATGAGAGAAGATTTCAGTGAAAAAAAGGCCCTGACCCGGCGCGAGACCTCCCGGATCAGGGCAGTAAAAGGGTCAGTGGAATTCAGACCTTATTTCGGATCGAGGACGATGAAACTGGTCCGTCCTTCGCGGTTGACGAGCAGCAGCAGCGGCTGCCCGTGCGCGGCAGCAGCGATCCGCCTGAAGTCCGCGACGCTTGAGATATTCTGTCGATTCACGGACTGAATGACGTCGCCGGGCTGCAAGCCGGCTTCGGCGGCGATGCTGTTCCGGTCGATATCAGTCACCAGAACGCCTTTCGCATCGGCAGGCAGTTTGAGCTGCCGCGCCAGCTGCGGAGTCAGGTTTTCGACCGACAGCCCGTTGATTGCGTTCTCCGGCGCCTCCTGTGACCGGGCGATCGTCTTGTCATCGGGCAGTTCGGCGAGCCTGACTGAGACGTCGCGATAGCTGCCGTTGTCGAACAGCCTGAGTTTGACAGTCGTGCCCGGAGCCATCTGGCTGATCCTGAGCCTGAGCGACCTGCTGTCGGTGACCGTCTGTCCATCGATTTCCGTGATGATGTCGCCCTTCCTGAGTCCAGCGCCGGCCGCCGGTCCGTCGGAGTTGACATCGCCGACCAGAGCGCCATGCACGCCATCAAGACCGAAGGCCTTCGCCATCTCCGGAGTCAGCTCCTGAACCAGGACTCCGAGATAGCCTCGCTCTACCTTGCCGTTTTTGAGCAACTGACCGACGATCGATTTCGCGAGATTCGAGGGGACTGCAAATCCGACGCCCTGGTTCCCCGATGATCCCTTCGCAAGGATTGCGGTATTGATGCCGATCAGTTCGCCGCGCAGGTTGATCAGAGCGCCGCCGGAATTACCGGGATTGATCGCCGCGTCGGTCTGGATGAAATCCTCGTAATCCTCTATTCCGAGGTTGCCTCTTCCGGTGGCGCTGATGATACCCATCGTCACGGTCTTGCCGACGCCGAAGGGGTTGCCGATGGCCAGGACCAGATCGCCGACCTGGGCCTGCGACGAATCGGCGACCGGCAGCACCGGCAGGTTCGAGGCATCCACCTTGAGCACCGCGATGTCCGTCTTCGGATCGGTCCCGATCAGCCGCGCCTTCAATTCGCGGTTGTCCGCAAGTGTGACACGGATGTCGGTCGCCCCGTCGATGACGTGGTTGTTGGTGATCAGCGTGCCGTTGGAATCGAGGATCACTCCGGAACCCAGACCATGCTCGCGCAGCTCATTCGGGCCATTGGACGGCATTTCTCGTCCGCCGAAAAACTGCCTGAAGAACGGATCGTTGAGAAACGGGAGATCATCCCGGCCGTCGACCTTGACCGTGCGTGTCGAAGAGATGCTGACTACGGCCGGCATAGCCGACTTGACCACCGGTCCGAATCCGGCAACGAGACCTCCCGTCGCTGTCCCGGCCGCCTCGGGAACCGGCGCATCGGACTTCCCTGCTGCCAGCGACCGATACTCATACCTCAATGTGAAAATCGATCCGGCCAGAAATCCGGCCGCAAGCAGCATCGGCACAGCCAGCCTGCCGAGGCTTAAATCCTGCCGCATCCGTCTGATCCGGGTGAGAATAATCCTCCCGGAATTCTTCATTTCTTCCCAGTTTTTCATTGTCTTCTCCCTTCTCTGTTGACCGTATGAGTGATCATCCGGTCTGCTCCGGTCTGAACTCGACCGGAATCTTTCCCCTGCGTCGCTATCTGGTGAGTCAGTCTTCGCGCCAGGAACCGGTAAGCCTGAATCATCGACATGGCTCCCACGATCGAGATCGCCCAGCCGATGAGGTAATGCCCCGGGCCTTCGAACGCCCGAATCAAGACGGTTGCGATGACCGAACCGGCCAGTCCGAGGAGCGCAGTCACAACGACATTACCTGTCTCGGGACGCTGTTTGCGAAGCATCGCCAGAGTCCCGATAACCAGTCCCGATATCGCTTGTCCGGCCAGCTGAAACATGAGCGTTCTCCCCAGGTTACGTTCGATTGAAAAAGGCTGAAGGGGAGTAAGTTCCCTTCAGCCCGCCGTCCCCCCACGACTTGAAATCCGGTCAACTTACTTGTGCGGAGCGCCCGTCTTCGCCTTCGGCGCGGGCTTCTTCATCGCCTCGACGGTGATGTCGTTGGTAACCTGTCTGGTTCCGCAGCTCCTGGCAATCGAAACGACGCCTCCCTTGCTCCCGGCGTTCCTGACCGTGCCGGTGAAACGGGCCGTGCCGTTCTCCACTGCCACACTGATCGGCTCGTTCTTGAGCCTGGAGGTCATGGCGATCTTCTGCTGGATGCATTCCTGCATCGAAGCATCTGTCCGGTGAGCCTTCTCCTTCTTCTGCTTTGCGGCAGCATGCGGCACATTGCTCTTCGACGCTTTGACCGGAGCCGTCTGACCCAGCGCCACCGCCGTCAAAGCCATGCCCAGGACGAGTGTGGTAACCAATACTGATCTGCGCTTCATACTGTTTCTTCTCCTCTTGCGAGATACAACCTGTTACTTCTGCATGCAGAACGTCTGAGCTGATCAAACGTCTGTGCCGACCGGTACAACTGCAAGGGCGGTGCCAAAGACTTGCCCGGTTCCGGCGATGCCGGGGCAGGATGCGTAAACTCAACGCAATGAAGTGGAAATGAGCCGCTCGAGACGAAAAAGACGTGCCGGCCTGATTCTTCAGCACCGCACAAATGCCACAATGCGGCGCCGGCGATGCAAATCTGACACCGCGGGAGCGTCGACAACCTCGCTCAGCCCGGTTCCGTCTCAGAAATACCGGGCGTTGATCTTCAGTCATGGTCGCGCTCAGACGGGGATCCCTCTGGCATCCTTTTTGCCGGTAACCATGAGTATCGATTTTTTGCTAACATCGAAAATTGTGAAGGTATTGAATCTGCATCTGAGGACAACCCTGCTGGTATCGGCGATCACGCTCTGCGTGCTGCTGGCGCTGCTGTTTGTGATCAGCGCGAGGCTGGCGGATGTGGCGCGTCGGGACGAGATGACGCTGACCGAGGTTACGTCGGTCAATCTGGCTGATCATTTCAGCCGGACAGCGGCGCGTCCGGAACCTCGGGACATCGACCAGGCGATCACGCTGGTCTCCAGTTCCAGGCTCTATGCCGTCAATGTCAGGCTGTGGGAGCTGAACGGAGAGACCTTCGAGGTTCGCCGGACGGACGCCGATCAGACTGAATCCGCCCCTCTGCCGGCTGAGATCAGGGACCGGCTGCTCGGACGGTATGGAACGAAACCCGCGCCATTCAAGGACCTCAATCCCGAGACCTCGACGTACCGGGTCATCTCTCCGATAGTCAATCGGGGGAGGGTCATTGGCGCGGTCGAGATCAGCAACCGGCTCGAAACCCTGCCGAGCGTCCTGCAGCAGACAGTCGGAACGGCCGTCATACTGGCGCTCATCGCGGTGGCATTGATCGCGCTGGCCACATGGATTCTCTTCCGCGATCTGGTCTACCAGCCGATTTCCCATCTGCTGGCGGTGATGGATCGCGCCGGCAAGGGCGAGCTCAGGATTCGCGCTCCGGAACGCGGCGACGATGAATTGAGCAGGCTGGCGCGCGCATTCAACCGGATGATGGGTCAATTGCATGAGATGACCGTGGATCGCGAAAAACAGCGTGAAATGCTCCGCGACCGGATCGAGGAGGCGACGGCACAGCTTGAGGTGCGAAACGATCAACTGGCGAAGGCCAATCAGGAACTGTGGCAGACGACGCGGAGGCTGACGCAGTTCGAGCGGCTGGCCGCGGCCGGGCAGACCGCATCCCAGTTCGCGCACGAAGTCGGGACTCCGCTCAATCTGATCAGTTGTCATGCGCAGCTGATCGAGGCGGAGAGCGGCTCAGCGGACGACAGGGAGAGGGCGGCGATCATCGTCGAACAGACTGACCGCATCGAACGGATCGTCCGGCGGATGCTCGACCGGACGCGGACCGAGGCGCCGGAGATGCATCCACTCGACCTCAATTCGATAATCGAAAGGATCCGGGTCTCGACCGCGCCGACGCTGACCGAACCCGGCGTCAGGCTGGTGACGGAACTCGAGCCGAACCTGCCGCTGATCGCGGGCGATTCCGATAAACTGCAGCAGGTCTTCATCAACCTGATCAACAATGCCCTCGACGCGATGCCGGACGGCGGGGACCTGCGGATCGAAACGCGGTTCCGGCGAGGCTCACATGGATCGGGTGATGAAGTGCTGGTCACCGTCAGCGACACCGGATGCGGCATGACTCCAGAGGTGCTGGCACATGTCTTCGACCCTCTTTACACCACCAAGGAGAGAGGTCGCGGAACCGGGCTCGGGCTGGTGGTGGTCAGCCAGATCATTCAGGAACATGGCGGCACACTGAGAGCCGAGAGTTCATCCGGCAGCGGATCGACCTTTCACCTCACCTTTCCGACGCTGACCGGGAAGCAAACCGATCTCGACGTGAAGCCGGACGGGACGGAGCTTCCGCTGTCCGCCGTGGAGAACAAACCATGAAAAAGATACTGGTGGTTGATGACGATCCGGCATCCTGCCGTCTGCTGAAGGATCTCTTCACCGGCCAGGGCTGGCAGGTAGAGACGGCGACAAATCCGGATACGGCTCTCCAGCAGGCAGCCGGATCGAAGTTCGATCTGCTGGTAAGCGACATCAATCTGGAGGCCAATCGTTCGGGGCTCGACCTGTTGCGGGAGATGAGGGATCAGTGTCCGGTCATTCTGGTGACGGGCTTCGGCACGCTCGACACGACCGTCACCGCGTCGCGCGAGGGCGCATGGGACATCGTCTCGAAACCATTCAAGGTTCAGACACTTCTGAGCACCGTCCGAAGGGCGCTGGAGCACGAAACGACAAATCCCGAGGAGGCCGCATCGAGCGCCCTGCTGGCCAAATACGAGGGGACCGGCCTGATCGGTCGTTCACCGGCGATGCTCGAACTCTACAAGGAGATCGCCCGCGTCGCGCCGTCGCGAACCACGGTTCTGATCACAGGCGAATCGGGGACAGGCAAGGAGCTCGCGGCCCGGGCAATCCACAAGCACAGCACGCGCGAGAACGGCCCGTTTGTCCCGGTCAACTGCGGAGCGCTGACCGAAACGCTGCTCGAGGCTGAGCTCTTCGGACACACGAAGGGATCGTTCACAGGAGCAACCTCGGACCGCCGCGGGCTCTGGGAAGAGGCCCGGGACGGAACGCTCTTCCTCGACGAGATCGGAGAGATCTCTCCGGCGACGCAGGTCAAACTGCTGCGGGCCCTGCAGGAACGTGAAATCCGGAGGATCGGGTCGAACGTCAACATCAAGGTGGATGCGCGGGTCATCGCCGCCACCAACCGCAACCTCGAGGAGGAGGTCAAGACAGGCCGCTTTCGCGAGGACCTCTACTTCCGGCTGAGCGTCATCACGCTCAGGATTCCCGCGCTGAGGGAGCGCCGCAGCGACATACCATTGCTCGCCGAGAGGTTTCTGCTGAACGCGGCCGAGCATACCGGCCGGGGACCGTTCCGGTTGCAGGATGAGACTCTCAGGCGGCTCGTCGGCTACGACTGGCCGGGCAATGTGCGCGAACTGGAATCGGTCATCGAGTATGCGGCTCTGCACGCGCGCGACAATGAACTGACGCCGGACGATCTGCCGGACAGGCTTAAATCCCCCGAGCTGGCGGCACGCGCTGACCGGTCATCGCTCGCCGCGCTCTACGACGATCTGCCCACCCTCGACGAACTCGAGCGCCGCTACCTCCTTCACGTGCTGGAGGTGGTTTCGGGCAATCGATCGCGCGCCGCCGAGATCATGAGCATCGACCGGCGCACTCTTTACCGCATGATCGAGCGATTCGGCATCAGGGACGACGAATGATAGATCATCCCTGAAAAATCCAGACTGTCCGGATGCAAATTGAGTCCTGGACCACAGCACTCCCTGCCGGATCTGTGCCCTCAAATGCCGCTCTATTCCGGACGCTTCTTACCCTCCCGCCCGAGATGCTCGAAACAGCCCGCCAATACGGCCGGATTGTAATTCCCCTGATTCGTGATAAAGTTTTTAAAAAGGGATTTCGATTGACAGGGGAAGTGAAAATGTTCAATCCGGGAGAGATGATCAGAACAGTAGCGGCAGTTGGATTAGCGCTGGTCGTTGGAGCGGCCGGGGTCACGGCCCAGAGCGGGCGCGGAAGGCAGCCGGCGCCGCCTCCGAAGCCGAGGCCCGAGTTGCCGAAGCCGACGGTTCTCGGGATTCCGGACGGCGGCAAGCTGAAGCGGCAGGATCTGGACGGCGCGACCTCGCGTTTTCTGCTCCAGAACGGGCTGACGATCATCATCCGCGAGCGGCACTCCGCGCCGCTGGTCTCGGTCAACGCCACGGTCAGGGCCGGCACGGTCGATGAAACGGACGAGGTGGCAGGGATTTCGCGCCTGGTCAGGCAGATGATCCTGCGCGGAAACTCGAAGCTCGACGGAACGAAGATCGATCAGGCCGTCGCCAGAATGGGCGGGGCCTTCACCTCGAAGACCGATTACGATCTGACGACCTTCGATCTGGTCGCGCCGGCCGAGAGCTACAATCTGATCATCGAGCTGCTGGGCGCGCTGATCGTCAGCCCGGAGTTCAGGGCCGATCAGATCGCACCCGCGGCGCGGTCGGTGGCGATCGAGACGGCGATCGAGCAGGACGATCCGTCACTGGCATCGATAGACAGGTTCTTCGGCGCCGCCTTCACCGTCAACCGGCTCAAGCGGGGCAAGACGCGGACGGCGGACCTGGCGGCCATGCCGCTCGAGCGCGTCGAGGAGTTTCATCGCAGGTTCTACTATCCTGAGAACACCGTCATCACGGTCGTCGGAGACGTCTTCATCCTGCAGGCGCTCGGCCAGATCCAGCTCAATTTCGGCAACTACAAAAAATTCGTCCCGAAACCCGAGAAGCCCGAAGCGAAACCCGCCGCGACTCAAACCCGGCAGAGCCGAACCGCCAGGCCGCCGAAGCAGCAGGAAGCGCCGCCGGCCGAGGAGCAGGCAACGCAGCTCGAACCGCCCGTCGATCCGTTCTCTCCCAATCCTGAGGAACCGGCGCAGGCCGGACTGCGCTACGGCAACGACCGTGCGGACACGGGATACAGCATCGTCACGATCGGTTATCGCGGCCCGGGGATGGCGTTCGACAAGGCCGGAAAGATCGAGAAGGAGAGCCTGAGGAACCTGGCGACGATGCGCGTGCTGGCGGCAGTGCTCGGGCTCGGTCGCGGTTCGCGGCTCAATCAGGGGCTGACCGAAGGGTTTGCCTCGCGCGACAAGCTGAGCGTGACGGTCGACGGCGTGGCCGAATACAGGATGCTTCCGGGCGCCGGGGTGCTGCTCGCCCAGTTGACTGTCGATCCCGAGCGGATCGACCGCGCGGAGGCCGAATACTTCCGTGAAATCGAGCGCTTCAAACGGGAACTGATCAGCGATGGCGAGCTTCAGCGGGCGATCGTCATGCTCGAAAAGCGTCAGGTCGATCGCATCTCGATGGTCGAGACCGAGGCCGCCACGCTCTCCTTCCACCAGTTGCGTCTCGGCGATTACAAACTCTTCGACTCGATGGCGGAACAGCTTCGCGCGATCACCGCGCAGGACGTGCAGAAGGCGGCGGCCGCGTACCTGACTCTCGGAAATACGACGGTTCACGAGTACGAACCGAGCGCGGCCCGGGTGCGGACCTTCACTCCGGAAAAGTTCACCGAACTGATCGTCACCTTCGCCGGGACCGCGGCTCAACCGATCCAGGCCGAGGAGGTCAAGCCGACAGCCGCGCTGAAGGTCTTTCAACAGGGTGCGGCGCGCAACCAGGTCAGCGAGGGACAGAACGTGATCGTCGCCGCCGTGCCGCAGCCGATCAAGGACTTCTCGGTCCTGCGCGGGCCGCGGGCCTTCGTCCGTGAAGACAAGACCCTGCCGAAACTGACCGTCAGCGTGCTCTTCCAGGGCGGCAGACTGCTCGAGGACAGCACGAACAGCGGCATCACCGAACTCATGCTGCGAACCATGCAGAAGAGCACCTCGACGAGGAAGGCCGACCTGGTCTCGCACGAACTCGAGAGCTACGGCGGGGACATCATCATCGTCAACGAACCGGACTACTTCGGTTTCACTCTCGATGTCCTGTCCCGCAACGCCGAAAACGCCATCAAGCTGCTGATCGACATCCTCGAAAACCCGTTCACCGACAAGGACGAGGTGGCCCGCGAAGCCGCGGCGCTGCTCGCCATTCAGAAAGAATACCGCGACAATCACGGCCTTCGCGCGGATGACCTGTTCTGGGCCTCGCTCTATCCGAACCATCCTTACTCGCTTCAGAGATACGGACTGCCCGAGGTCGTCAAAAACGCCACGGTCGAGAAGGTCGAGGAATGGTACGGCAAAACGATCAAAAAGCAGTTTCCGATCGTCATTCTGGTCGGGGACACGGACGGATCGGCGCTCGTCTCGAGGATCTTCTCAGAAGGGCTCAAGCGGGACGAACTGGACCGGACACTGCAGATCAGCATACCGCGCCCGGTCGATGCGGTGCCCGAGATGGTCGACCAGCGCAAGCATCTCAGTACGACGCAGGAGATCGGTTTCCGCGTCACCAGCCAGATGCTCACCTCGACCGCCGATATCCTGGCGATCGAGATGCTCGGGAATCTGGCATCCGCCGGAGCCCTGATGCAGGACCTGAGATACGACCGGACGCTGATCAACGCGATCGAGGCCGAGATGGACCAGCGCATCGCCGCGGGAGCCTTCTCGCTCTCGGCCACCTCGCTGCCCGGGGACGAACAGACAGTCCGGGACGCGATCCTCGGAGAACTGAAACGGATCGCCGCATCCGCCCCGGCCGACGGCGAATTCGAATGGAGCCGCAACGCCACCATCGGTCGCGATGCCATCGCCCTGCAGTCCCATCAGGTCCGCGCCCTCAGATACGCCCGCGCCCTCATCTTCGGCCGCGACCCGAAGGATATCGAATCGCAGCCCGATCAGGTCAGGTCCGTCAAGAAATCAGATCTCAAGAGGCTGGCCGAGGCCGTTCTCAAATCCGGCGTCTCGGGCACGGGTGTCGTGCGGGGAGCGAAATAGTATGGAGTGCGGCGGCCGCGGGCGCCGCTTTCGTAAAGCCACACACTCCGGGGAAATAGCGGCGCCCGCGGGCGCCGCACTCCAAAATGACGGAATTCGAATTCATCAGGCGCATTCGCGATCAGGCTCGTTCGAGAGCCGCGGATGATTCCGATCTGATCATCGGCATCGGCGACGACACGGCCGCCATCCGCGAGCAGTCCGGCCGCGAGACGCTGATCACCACCGATCTGCTGGTCGAAAATATAGACTTCAGACTCGAATACGCCCCGCCGGAATGGCTCGGTCACAAAGCCCTCGCAGTCAGCCTGAGCGACATCGCGGCGATGGGAGGAACCCCGGCATTCTCGCTGCTCACGCTTGCAATCCCTCAGAATGGAACGCCCCGGGAGAGCTTCTGGGAGGAGTTCTTCGACGGTTATTTTTCGCTCTGCAAAAGCGAAGGCGTGACGCTCATCGGCGGAGACATCTCATCGACCCCGGGACCGCTCTCGATCGACTCGATCGTCATCGGACGAGTCGCGGCCGGCCGCGCCGTCCGCCGCGACGGAGCTCGACCCGGCGATGCGATATACGTGACCGGCCGGATCGGAGCATCGGCCGCCGGGCTGAAGCTGCTGCTCGACGGAGAGCGCGTAAACGCATCGGAAGAGAGCCTGGTCCAGCGGGCGCTCAGAGCGCACCTTCGCCCCGAAGCGCGGACCGCTTTCAGCCGGCACGCCGCACACCTTGTCAACTCGATGATCGACATCAGCGACGGACTCTCGCAGGACCTCGCGCACATCTGCGAAGAGAGCCGCGTCGCCGCGATCATCGATCAGGACGCCGTTCCGGTGGCGCTTGAAACCACCCTCATCCATCACGATCCCCGCCAGGCGTTTCTCTTCGCGGTCTCCGGCGGAGAGGACTTCGAGCTGCTGTTCACCGCCGATCCGGGTAAAGAACCGGCGCTGATCGAAGCGGCCGCGGGCCTGCCGATCGCCAGAATCGGCGAAATCGTCGAGGCCTCCGACGCGCACGACGTCTCTCCGCTCCTGCTCAGACGGAACGGTAACCTCGAACCTCTCCCGGTCAGAGGGTTCAATCACTTTAAGTAGAAAGTAGAAAGTAGAAAGTAGAAAGTAGTGCACGCTTTGTGTATTGCGCGGTTGCAAATTCAACAAATTTTTTGGGACAAATTCTTTCTACTTTCTACTAACTTTCTACTTACTTTTTACTTTCTACTTTCTACTTTATACTTTTCCCCATGTATACAGGCGAAAACCTGCAAAAGATATTGTTGCGCCGGATGGGCGAGGCGATCGGCGATTACAACATGATCGGCGACGGCGACCGCGTCATGGTCTGCCTGAGCGGAGGCAAGGACAGCTATACCCTGCTCAATCTGCTGATGGCGCTGCAGCGGAAGGCTCCCGTCAACTTCGAGCTGCTGGCGGTCAATCTGGACCAGAAGCAGCCGAACTTCCCCGCGCACGTCCTGCCCGAATATCTTTCGAGCATCGGCGTTCCGTTCCGTATCGTCGAACGTGACACATATTCGGTGGTCAAGCGGCTGGTGCCCGAGGGCAAGACGTACTGCTCCGTCTGCTCGCGTCTGCGGCGCGGCATCCTCTACAACATTGCGGTCGAGGAGGGGTGCACAAAGATCGCGCTCGGCCACCATGCCGACGATATTCTGCAGACCTTCCTGCTCAATCTGTTCTACATCGGAACGATGAAGGCCATGCCGCCGGTGCTCAGATCCGACGACGGGCGGAACACGGTCATCCGGCCGATGGCCTACATCTGGGAGAAGGACGTCGCCGAATATGCGCGGCAGATGGACTTCCCGATCATTCCGTGCGACCTGTGCGGCTCGCAGGAGAACCTCAAGCGCAAGCGGATCAAGCGGCTGATCGACGAGCTGCAGACCGAGATCCCGAATATCCGCAAGTCGATGCTGACCGCGCTCGGCAACGTCGTCCCGACACACCTGATGGACGGCGCGCTCTTCGACTTCAAAAATATCTCCGCCGGAGTCGGCGACGTGTCGAACGAACTCGATGCCGCGCTCGGAGTCCATGACGACGATGGCCGCGCACTGGCGGAACCGACGCTCGTCTCGCTTGAACTTTAACCGGGTCGCTTACTGTACCTGCACATCACGGTACCGGGAGCGATACCGACCGGGTGCGCACCTGCACCACGGTACTGTACCGGGAGCGATAGCGACCGGGCACTTCCCGAAAACCCCAGATATCTCTGTCCGAGGAGGAATCGATGTCGAATCGTCACCCCAGATCCATCTCTAATCTGATTATTGCATCATTATTAATATGTTCATTTCTGATCTCGATTCCGGGCGGGCAGGCACAGGTCAGGAAAGCCGCGCGGAAGGAGCCCGGGAAGAAGGTCACGGGGACGCTGCTTCCGAACGGGTGGACTCTGACGCCCGAAGGCAGGCACATCGAGATCAGCGACCTGCCGCTGAACATGGTGATCACCCGCGACGGCCGCTACCTGCTCTCGACGACCAACGGCAACGGCGACCAGAACATCGATATCATCGATCTCAGATCGGGAGCAGTCACGCAGACGATTACGGTCAGCAAATCATGGCTGGGGATCGCATTCGCGCCCGACGGAAAGCGGTTCTTCGTTTCCGGCGGAGACGACAACGAGGTGATGAGCTTCGATTTCGCGGACGGAAAGGCCTCAGCGAGCGGGAAGATCAATCTCGGCAGCGAGTCGTATCATTCGCTTGACGGGCGCGGGCGTGAAGCCGCGCGGCGCGAGGGCAAGGGAGAGTTCGCATTCCCCGCCGGCATCGCTGTTTCGCCCGACGGATCGAGGATGTTCGTCGCTGAGAACCTTTCGAACAAGGTCGCGGTGGTCGATGTCGCCCGGCAGAAGGTCGTGACCAAGGTTGAAGTCGGCGAATATCCGTACGACTGCGTGATCTCGAACGACGGCCGCCTGGTCTACATCAGCAACTGGGGATCGAGGACAGTTTCGGTCATCGATACCGCCATCAATCAGGTGGTCGGGACGCTCTTTGTCGGCGACCATCCGAACGATCTCGAGCTGACGCGCGACGGCAAGACGCTCTACGTCGCCAACGCCAACAGCAACACGGTCTCGGTGGTCGATATCGGGCAGGGACGCGAGATCGAGGCCATCTCGACGGCGCTCCATCCGAAATCGCCGATCGGCAGCACGCCCAATGCCGTGGCGCTCTCGCCTGACGAAAAGACGCTCTACATCGCCAACGCAGACAACAACAACGTGGCCGTGGTCGACGTATCGAAGCACGGCGAGAGCCGCGTTCAGGGTTTCATTCCGACCGGCTGGTATCCGACCTCCGTCCGGGCGAGTCTGGACGGCAAACGGCTCTTCGTGGCCAGCGGCAAGGGGCTGATCTCGGGCGCCAATCCGAAGGGCCCCCAGCCGGGCAAACCGCGTGACCGGGACACGCAATACATCGGCAGCATGCTCAAGGGAGCGATCTCGATCATCGACCTGCCGACGCGAACCAGGCTGGCTCAGATGACGCGCCGCGTCTACGCCAACTCGCCCTACACCGACGAACTGCTCAAGGCTGCGCGGCCGCCGGCTCACAAGACGGCGATCCCGGTGCGCGTCGGCGATCCGTCGCCGATCAAACACGTCATCTACATCGTCAAGGAGAACCGGACCTACGATCAGGTGCTCGGCGACATGCCCGAAGGCAACGGCGATCCGCAGCTCTGCCTCTTCGGCGAGGATGTGACGCCGAACCAGCACGCACTGGCGCGCGAATTCGTGCTGCTCGATAACTTCTACGTCGATGCCGAAGTCTCCGCCGACGGACACAACTGGTCGATGGGCGCCTATGCCACCGACTACGTCGAAAAGACCTGGCCGACCAACTATTCCCGCCGCGGCCGGACCTACGATTACGAAGGCGGCAAGAAGATCTCGCGACCGACCGGCGGTTACATCTGGGACTACTGCGCGCGGGCGGGAATCACATATCGGAGCTACGGCGAATTCATCGGCGTGCGTGACGTCAAGGCGGGCGGCGGAGGCGAAGCGGACCTCAACCGCGACCGCGAACCGGGCAACGAGAACTATACTTCCGAGGACGCGCTCAAGGGTCACTTCAGCCCGACCTTTCCGCCCTACAATCTGGCGATCACCGACAACACGCGCGTCGATCGCTGGCTGGAGGAGTTCCGCGAGTTCGAGAAGAACGGGCAATTGCCGCAGTTCCAGATCGTCCGGCTGGGCAACGATCATACATCCGGAACGCGAGTCGGGGCGCCGACTCCGCGGGCCATGGTGGCCGAGAACGACCTGGCGGTCGGCCGGCTGGTCGAGGCCGTCAGCAACAGCCGTTACTGGGCGAACACCGCGATCTTCATCCTCGAGGACGACGCTCAGAACGGACCTGATCACGTCGACGCTCATCGGTCGCCGGCTTTTGTGGTCAGCCCGTACACCAAGCGTAAATACGTCGATTCGACGATGTACACGACCTCGGGGATGCTGCGGACGATGGAGCTGATCCTCGGGCTGCCGCCGATGAGCCAGTATGACGCGGCGGCGACTCCGATGTTCAACAGCTTCACCGATACCGCCGACCTGACGAAGTTCAGCCATCGCCCGGCGCGCATCGACCTGAACGAAAAGAACCAGCCCGACGCCCCGGGCGCCGGCCGCTCCGCCGAATTCGACTTCAGCAAGGAAGACATCCTGCCCGACATCGAATTCAACGAGATCATCTGGAAATCGGTCAGGGGAGCCAATTCGATCATGCCCGCGCCGGTCCGCAGCGCCTTCGTCCGCGAACTGGATGACGACGATGACGATGATGAACACGAGAAGCGGCCCGCCGTTCAGAAGCCGAAAAAGCGCAGATGATTGAATGAATGATAAAACTCGACCACACGGAGAGCACAGAGCCCGCCTCTGTGCTCTCCGTTTCTCTGCCTTGAATTAAATCGAATATGATGGAGTCAATATCCGCCGATTGGTTTCCGTGATCCGGATTGCTAGAATGGTGTCATCAGGAGTGCAATTATGATTGAAATCAATATCGGAGCGACGGTCGAGAGCCGCGGGCACGAGATCGGAAGGATCGAGCGCGTGGTGCTGGACCGTGAAAATTACGAGGCGGCACATCTGGTAGTCCGGCGCGGAGGCGCGCTGAGCCAGAAACTTGTGGTCATGCCGCTGAGGTGGATCGTCGGTTCGGAGCATGACAAGGTCAGCATCGACCGGTCGGCTGAGGAACTGGAAAATCTGCCGCTGTTCGAAACGCAGCATTACGTCCGGCTCGACGAACTGGACCAGGAGCACCTCGAGCATCCGCGGTCGAAGGTCAAGCCGTCGGACTGGATCAACTATTTCGTGCCGCTGGTGGCCAATGCGTTCGGGGATCCGCTGCACACGCCGGGCGTGGTCGTGACCGACCAGATGCTGGCGCCGAACGAGAGCGTCATCCGGCGGGGATTGCCCGTCGAATCGAGCGATTTTCACAAGATCGGCGAGGTGCAGGAGGTGCTTTTCAGCGAGCCCGACTGGCGGCTGAGCGGGCTGATCATCGCCCGCGGCGTGATGGTCCTGAGCCATCAGATGAAGATCCCGGCCGACTGGGTGAGCAAGCTCGAGAAGGAGAGGATCATCCTCAACCGGACGAAGGAACAGATCGAAGCCTGGGAACGGCAGCAGAAATAGAGTAGTAGAATGAATTCAGATCAGCATATCGAAATCGACATCAACGGTGAGAGCGTGAGCTTCGAGCGCGCGCTGCTGGACAAGTACAACAAGCCCGGTCCGCGATACACCAGTTACCCGACCGCGCCGGAATGGGACGACGCCTTCGGCGAAGAGGACTGGCTGTCGGCGATCGAGGAGACGCGGGGCAGCCGGGCGCCGCTCTCGCTCTACGTTCACCTGCCGTTCTGCGAGACGCTCTGCCTCTTCTGCGGCTGCAACGTGGTGATCAACCGGAATCATGAGGTCTCGGTTCCCTATCTCGATCATCTGTTTCAGGAGATCGACCGGCTGACCGGCAGGATCGACACCACGCGACCGGTCGAGCAGTTGCACTGGGGCGGCGGGACGCCGACCTACCTGACGGCCGAACAGATCGAGCGGCTCTTCGCGAAGCTGGCATCGAAGTTCACCTTCGCGCCGGATGCCGAACTGGGGATCGAGATCGAGCCTCGGACGACATCTGAAGAACAGTGCCGGACGCTGCGCCGGCTGGGATTCAACCGTCTGAGCATGGGAGTGCAGGACTTCGACCCGCTGGTTCAGAAGACGATCAACCGCATCCAGCCCTACGATATGACCAAACGGGTCTTCGACCAGTGTCGCGACCTGGGTTTCGACAGCATCAACGTCGATCTGATCTACGGTCTGCCGCATCAGACGGTCGAGGGATTCCGGAAGACGGTCGATCAGATCATCGAGATCAATCCGGACCGGATCGCTCTTTTCAGCTACGCCCACGTGCCGTGGCTCAAGAAGCAGCAGGGCAGTTTCGCCAAACACCTGCCGGAAGGCTTCGAGAAGTTCCGTATCTTCCATTGCGCGATTCAGAAGCTGACCGAGGCCGGATACAGGTACATTGGGATGGACCATTTCGCGCGGCCTTCGGACGAGCTCTGCCGGGCGCAGGACGATCGCACGCTCTACCGCAACTTCCAGGGCTACACGACCAAGGCGGGCTGCGACCTGTTCGCCATGGGCGTCAGCTCGATCAGCAGCCTCGAATACCATTACGCGCAGAACTGGCGGGATCTGGAGCACTACTATCAGGCGATCGAGGCCGGAAAGCTGCCGATCATGCGCGGGATTCGAATCACGGAGGAGGACCGTTTGAGGCGCGCCGTCATCAACCGGATCCTCTGCCACGGGACGCTGATCAAGGCGGAGGTGGAATCCGAATTCGGGATCGACTTCAATGCTCATTTCGCATCCGAACTGGAAGAGTTGCGCGAGCTGGAGGCCGACAAACTGGTCAGACTGAGCGACGACCGGATCGAGGTTGCAACTCTGGGCCGGATCTTCATGCGCAACGTGGCGATGGTCTTCGACGCGAGGTTGAAGAAAGAGGACCAGTCCGGTCAGCGCGTTTTTTCAAAGACCCTCTGATGGATCGAAGAAGATTCATACAACAATCGGCGCTGGCAATATCCGCATTTCCGGCGATCATCCGGTCGCAGGCTGCCCGGCCGCAGATTCCGTTCGGTGTGCAGAGCGGAGATGTTTCGGGCGGGCGGGCGATCGTCTGGAGCCGTTCGGACCGGCCGGCGCGGATGATCGTCGAATGGGACACGACCGACGCATTTCGCAACGTGCGGCGGATCGCCGGTCCGGCGGCGATCGAGACGACGGACTTCACCGCGCGCGTCGATCTGTCGGGACTGCCGGCGGGTCAGCGGATCTTCTATCGCGTCAAATTTCAATCGCTCGAGGACTTGCGGGAGTACAGCGACCCGGTCATCGGCAGCCTCAGCACGACTCCCGCAACGCGCCGCGATGTCAGCTTCGTCTGGGGCGGTGACGTCTGCGGCCAGGGCTGGGGCATCAATCCCGATTTCGGCGGAATGAAGATCTACCGGTCGATGCTCGATGCGCGTCCCGACTTCTTTATCCACTCAGGCGATACGATATACGCCGACAATCCGATCCAGGCCGAAGTCAGACTCGACGACGGCGCGATCTGGAGGAATCTGACGACTCCCGAAAAATCGAAGGTCGCCGAGACGCTCGATGAATTCCGCGGCAATCACCGCTACAACCTGCTCGACGATAATGTCCGGCGGTTCAACGCCGAGGTCCCGATGCTGGCTCAGTGGGACGATCACGAGGTCCGCAACAACTGGTATCCGGGCCAGATCATCGAAGACGAAAAATACCGTGTCAAAAGCGCCGACCTGCTGGCCGCTCGCGGCAGGCAGGCGTTCCTGGATTACACGCCGATCAGGTTTCAGCCTGAAGATCCGGAACGCATCTACCGGGCATACGATTACGGTCCGCTGCTCGATGTCATCCTGCTGGACGAGCGGAGCTACCGCGGCCCGAATACGACCAACCGGCAGACTTCGATGAGCGCCGAGACCGACTTCCTCGGCTCGACGCAGTTGGAATGGGTCAAGCGGCGGCTGCTGAGCTCGCGTTCGAGGTGGAAGGTCATCGCCAGCGACATGCCGATCGGATTGATCGTCGGCGATTACGGCGGAAAGTTCGAGAACTGCGCCAACGGCGACGGCCCGGCTCTGGGGCGCGAACTGGAAGTCGCGGACCTGCTCCGCTTCATCAAACGCAACCGGATCAGAAACGTCGTCTGGGTGACGGCCGATGTTCATTACGCGGCGGCACATTACTACGATCCTTCAAAGGCGCAGTTTCAGGACTTCGAGCCCTTCTGGGAGTTCGTCGCCGGCCCCTTGAACGCGGGCACGTTCGGGCCCGGCCGGCTCGACAACACGTTCGGCCCGCAGGTCAGGTTCACGGGCATCCCGCAGGGGATGAAAGGCAACCGCTCACCGAAGGACGGCTTCCAGTTCTTCGGAAAGGTGAAGATCGACGGCAAGACCGGAACCATGACCGTCAGCCTGCATAACATCGACGGAAAGCTGCTTTACGGCATAGACCTGAATTAGTTTCCAGTTGCCAGTTTCCAATTTCCAGTAAGTTTCGA
>CALBSU010000521.1 GCA_937967285.1 uncultured Acidobacteriota bacterium | reverse complement strand
ATGAAGCGCGAAGCCTGGGTGGCGGAAATCGCCGCGGCCCGCAAGAAGTTCGAGGACGAACTCGACGGCTTCTACAAGCAGGGTCTCGGTTACACCGATGCCGTCCATCCGGCAGTGATCGCCAGGGAGCTGACGGATTTCATGTATCGCGGAAAGATCCCGAAAGAGCAGACGACCTTTGTTTCGGGAGGGTACGGGATCGCGCGTTACGTTCGTCGCTGGCTGCGCGGCTATCGCCCCGGACAGATCATGAACGGCGCATACCAGTACGGCGCGATCGGTCCGGACGTCGGCTATGCTTTCGGAGTCAGCGCCGCCGTCAAGAACGGAATCAGCGTGCAGGCGCCATACAAGGGATCTCCCGTCATCTGTGTCACAGGTGACGCCGGATTCGGCTACACTGCAATGGAACTCGAGACGCACTCGAAGTATCGGATGCCTGTAATCGTCATCGTATACAACAACAACGCCTGGGGCACGTGGACCGGTAACCGCAGAAATCCCGTCACGCTGGGTCTCCACCTGTTCCAGGAGAACGTGCGCTACGACAAGGTCGGCGAGGGGCTGGGCGCTCACGGCGAGTACGTGACGAAACCCGAAGAGTTCACGCCGGCGCTCGAACGTTGTTATCAGATCGCCGTCAGGGAGAGCCGGCCGTCTGTGATCAACTGCCAGGCGAAGAAAGAATTCTGGCTCAGGGAACAGTATCCTCCGGGCTTTCTCGGGACCGTTGAACCGGGATGCATGTCGTACAACCACTGAGGAAGCAATAAATCCTGAATGGCAGTCAAACCGCTCGACACAGTCCGAGAAAGCCTCATCCCATACGCCGATCGGGGAATTTTCCAGGGATTCAGCGAAGGCCCGGGCGGCCGATTTCGGTTCACATGGCTGCTCGGACGAGAAATGGAACTGAATATCGATACAACAAAACACATGTTGCGTTTCAGGGGAATACTGCCGGGAATTCCCGCGCGATCGCCATTGTATGCCGATCTGAAACGGTTCATCGAACAGCGCCACGACAAATCAGTACCCGAGCACCGCCGCATCGATCGCCTCAAAGCCGAGGCATCCTGCCTCAACAGATTGGGCAGCGTCTCGATATCGATGCAGGTCAGTAAAAATCAGTATGCTTATGGAATCAACAGGCTGATAAATCTGGTGCATGAACTGTTCGTTCATCTTCGCGAGGCCTATCCGGATTACCTGATGGAGAATTTTGATGTACCTGAAGAGTAAATTGGCACTGCTTCTCGTTATCTGCGGAGCGATGATTCTTTCACAACCGTCCGCCGGAGTAGCAGGTCAGACGAAGAGAGAGGAAGCGCAGAAGCTGAAGAATCCTGTCCCAATCGACGCCGAGTCGATCGAGGCGGGCAAAAAGTTGTACCAGCGATTCTGCGCCTCGTGCCACGGGCCGAAAGGAAAGGGCGACGGAGGAATGGCGCTTTCGGGAGGCACGCCGTCCGACCTGACGGATGATGACTGGGATTACGGATCGACCGACGGCGAGATCTTCACAGTCATTCGCGACGGTGTCTCGAGCGATATGCTCGGATACGGCAGCAAGATCGAGGAAAAGCAGATCTGGCAGCTGGTCAATTTCATTCGTGATATCGGACCCCGGAAGGATTAACTTTCCAGTTTCCACCTATCTGAAGAGGTCGCGTTCGCGGGGGCGGATGAGCTGCCGCGCGCTGCCGTCGCCGTGATCGAAATAGTAACCTCGCATGACGACGACGGGGATGCGCGAAGTCTTGCGCATGAGCAGGCCGCTCGACGCGGCGATCTCGTCGGCGACGGCGAGGACCGTGGCCGAGAGTTCCTTGCCGTGATCGTCCATCCGGCCGCGCATATCGAGGACGGGTCTCATTCCGGCGACGCCGATGGCCGCGTTTGTCAGACCTTCGCGCCACGCCCTGCCGAAGGTATCGGTGATGATGACCGCCACGTTGACCTTGAGCCGTTCGGCGATCCTCGTCTTGAGGAGCAGCGCCGAATCGTCGGGCGCGACCGGCAGCAGCGCAACCCAGTCCCTGCCGACGACGTTCGAGCGATCGACGCCGGCGTTGGCGCAGACGAAACCATGCTTCGTCTCGGTGATGATCACGTGATCGTCGATCCGCACGATGCTCGATGATTCATTGAGTATCACCTCGACCAGGCGAGGATCCCTGTTCTGGCGCGATCCGATTTCGCGGGCGAATTCAGACGGTTTGATCGACTCGAGGTTGACCAGCCGCCCCTCGGACTTCGAGACGATCTTCTGCGCCACGACCAGAATATCTCCGTCGGCGAACTCGAATTTCATCGACTCCGCCGCGCGCGCGATCATCGCCACGATATCGTCGCCCGGGCGAACCTCCGGTATGCCGCGAATCGCAAACAGTTGAATGCTCGAACTCAAGATTCAGTTTCTCCCGCAATTGATGGTTGGAAATGCCTGCGTATCGTAACTTCTACTTTCCCCGATTGACAAGCAGGGCTTGCCCGGGAGACGAATCGACAAATAAAATCCCGATCGAGGTGACCCGACATGAATCTGACAAAGAATCTGATTGCACTGGTACTTTTGTGCGGAGCGGCGGCGCAGGCATTCGCCCAGGAAACAAAACCGGAACTGATCTCTCCGCTCGGCGCCCGCCTGTTCGCACAGCCTGAAAACAGGACGGAGGTCGAAGCCGCCCGGCTGAAACTCTCAGCCGATCCGAAGAACATCGATCTGGCGATCGCGCTCGGCCGCGCACAGGCCACGACATGGCACTACAACGCAGCGATCGAAACATACTCGAAAGCCATAAAAATCGCGCCGAACGACGCGCGCCTCTACCGCCATCGCGGCCACAGGTATATTTCGATCCGCCGGTTCGACAAGGCAGTCCGCGACCTCGAAAAGGCGGCGAAGCTCGACGATTCCGACTTCGATATCTGGTACCACCTCGGACTGGCTCATTACCTGCGCGGAGACTTTTCGAAAGCCGCCGCGGCTTATCAAAAATGCTACACCGTCGCCGAAGCGAATCGCGAAAAGTCGCCGGCCGGTGCTGAGGGCCGCGACGATTCCCTGATCGCCATCTCCGACTGGCTCTACATGACGCTGCGCAGAATGAAGAACGACGCCGGAGCCGCAAAGATCCTCGATCGCATCACGACCGGAATGAAGGTCAAAGAGAACACCTCGTATTACGACCGGCTGCTGATGTACAAGGGACTCAAAACCGAGGCTGACCTGCTCAACGTCGAGAAGGCCACTGACCTTGAGATCGCCACGGTCGGCTACGGCATCGGAAACTGGCACCTCTACAACGGCGACCGCGCCAAAGCCGAAACATTCTTCAGGAAGATCGTGAGCGGGAAATACTGGCCGGCCTTCGGCTTCATCGC
>CALBSU010000520.1 GCA_937967285.1 uncultured Acidobacteriota bacterium | reverse complement strand
CCGGACGAATCGCGTCATCTTGAGAACCACCTCTTCGGTGATCTCCTGGATGCTGCGGGCGAGGTCCATGTCCTTCTGAGTAACCTTCGATTCGGGTTCGCGCGGGGGGCCGCCGAAGAGCCGGCTGAATGCGCCGTTGGTCATTCTCAGCCCCTGGTTGTAACCGAAGTAATCCTGATTCATGCGCATGCTGCCGTCGTCGCGGATCTCGATCAGCTTGTCCTTGATCAGTGAGACGTACTTCGGCTCGCCGTAGGGCGCAAGACCCATGACCTTGTATTCGCCGCTGTTGACGCGGAATCCGGTGTAGTAGGTGAAGGCGCTGTAGAGCAGACCGAGGCTGTCCGGGAAGCGGAGTTCCTTGATCAGTTCGATGCTGTTGCCTCTGCCGATGCCGATGGAACTGGTCGCCCATTCGCCGACGCCGTCGAGCGTCAGAATGGCAGCCTCCTCGAAAGGCGATGGATAGAATGCGCTGGCGGCATGACTTTCGTGATGATCCCCGAAGAGCAGTTTGAACGGGAGCTTCCGCGCCAGTTTACGAGCCGATTTGTCATCCTCAGCGCCCGCCACCCTGCCGAGTTCCTTGCCGATCAGATCGGGCATCCACAGCTTCTCTTTCATCCACAGCGGCATCGCCTTGAGAAACGACGGGAAACCGGCCGGTGAGTAATCGAGATAGGTCTCGAGCAATCGGTCGAACTTGAGCAGGGGCTTATCGTAGAAACCGATGAAATCGACCTGTTCCAGCGTCAGTCCGGCCTCCCGCAGGCAGTATTTGACCGCGTTGGCGGGAAAGTTGTGATCATGCTTGAGGCGCGTGAAACGCTCCTCCTGGGCGGCTGCGACTATCTCGCCGTCGATGATCAATGCCGCCGCCGAGTCGTGATAGAAGGCCGAGATGCCGATGATATTGGTCATTGTCTATATTCCTGTCGCACAGCGTATACCCGGGCGGCCCGGATGAGTCCCGGATGACCGGTCTCCGATCACCCGACTCGACCGCCGTTCAGAACAGAGTGTAAATGAACGGCGCAAGCGCTGAGCTGCCGGCGATCGCCAGAAAGACGCCTATCACGACCAGAACGATGATGATCGGCGCCAGCCAGTATTTCTTGTTGTACTTCATGAAACTCCACAGCTCATTCATGACGGTCAATTTCGACATGAGGAATCTCCTTTGTTAAAACATCCGCTCGAAATGTTTCGGATCGCGTTGGCGGTCGTTGTACGTAACCCAGTACGACCCGGCGGACGGGGCGCGACGCCTGAGCGGGTCCCATCCCGTCAACCGCTTGGCCACGCCGATCGGCATGATCACCAGAAAATAGATGATTCCGAGAATGATCGGCGTCGTGATCATCGAGATGATGCCGGCCAGCCCCATCCACGCCCTGTTGGGCAGGACGAGCAGCCGCGGGAAGATCGCCCCGGTCAGCATGAGGCCGGCGGCAACGCCGATCAGCACGCCGGTCACGGTCGTCATTCCACCGTGGTACCACCGCCAGAGGCCGAAAAGCAGGATCACTGCCCCGACCAGCAGTCCGAACTCGCGTTCGACTCGATATGTCTTCCGGCTCGTTTCTCGATTATTCGCCATCGTCTTCCGCTCCGTGATGATCTTTCCCGGCGCTCCCGGGCGCTACTCATTCGGCCAGCGCCGGCGCCCCTTCAGTCCTGGCCGCCAGCCTGGAGTTGAGAAACTCGACTATCCGGGAGACCGAAGAGAAGTTGTCGATCTCGATCTCATCGAACGAGATCCGAATATCGAACTGTTCCTCGAGACCGGTCATCAGTTCGACCAGCGACAATGAATCGAGCAGACCAGCCTCCATCAGATCGGTATCGACTGACGGCGTTTCGATATGAACTCTTTCAGACAACAGCCTGATGATCTGGTCCGTTGTGACAGTTTTTATCGTCATAGTGACAGCTCCTGATGAATATGAGTAAGTTCAGTAAATCAAATCGATCGATCACACGATGTGCGGCAAGTTCCCGCAAATCCGGGGCGGCGGCTCCCACTCCAGCCTGAAGCCGTCGGGCAGAGCCTCGGTCGGAGCGACCGGTTCGCCGTCCACCGTGACGCGGTGAGCCGTGAGCCACCGGTCCGTGGCAGCGATCAGCACCTCTCCGGCGGTTCCATGTCTGACGGTCCCCGCCGGTTGAGATGCTCGCTGATCAGTCAGGCCGACCTTCACGAAACCGACCTCCTTCGAATCGACCTGCGCACGGGGCGTTCGCCAGGGCGATTTGAAGGGTGAATAGTCCGCAGCACGGACGAAATTGAAGATCTCACGGGCGGGACGATGCCAGTTAATCCATCCGTTCCGCGGCGTCCCCTTGCTGAAATATTCCCTTCTCTCGAGATCCTGTTCGATGGCCGGAATCAGGCCCGGATCTTCGGCGGCCGCATCGAGCAGTGTCCTGATCAGCTCCATTCCGTGACGGATGCATTTGGCGCTGACCGTAAATCCCGTATCGCTGTCGTCGATCTCGAAGATGGTCTGATATGCGATCGGGCCCGTGTCGATTCCCGCCAGCATTCGATGGAGCGTGACGCCGTGACTCTTCTCATCCCTGTAGATCGCCCAGCTCGGAGCATTCAATCCGGCGTATGCCGGCAACGGGCCGGGATGAAGATTGAAGCTGCCGAACCAAGGCGCCGAGACGATCTCGGACTTGATGACGAACAGAGAGTGAACATTGAGCAGCAGATCGACCTCGAGTTCCCGGACTGTATCAGCGAACGCCGGATCCTTGACTACCTCCGCCGGCCAGGTCGCACAGCCGGCCTTCACCGCATGCTGCCAGACCGTCAAGCCGCCGACGGCTTTTCTCGACTCGGAAGCGAGCACGCCGACCAGCCGGTGCGGGCTGTTCAGAATCATCTTCAATGTCTGTGCGCCGGCGGATTCCTCGCCGACCAGCAGTACGTTCACGTTCTCCTCCAACAGGTCATCGACAAGAGTTGTTCGAATATGCCGTTATGACTTACCCACGGCTTCAGCCTCGGCCTGGAACCTCTCGCGCAGGGCCTTCCGATCGATCTTGCCGTTGGCATTCTTCGGAAGTCGCTCGAAGGCGAGCCATCTGGTCGGCATCATGTAAGCCGGGAGCGATTTGTTGAGAGACATCTTCAGATTCGTCGGACTGACATCCCGATCGCCCGGCGGAACATAGGCGCAGCAGATTGCAGCGCCCTCGAATCCTTCGGTTTCGACCGCGACAATGGCGCACTCCTCCGTCATATTGAGAGCATTGAGCGCAGTCTCGATCTCGCCGAGTTCGATCCGGTATCCGCGGCTCTTGATCTGTGAGTCGGACCGTCCGAGGTAATAGAAGAGTCCGTCTTCGCCAACTTTCGCGAGGTCGCCGGTTTTGTAAACGCGCTGAGACGGATCCGTGGTTCCGGGAGGCTGAACGAAGACCGAAGCAGTCTTCTCCGGATCCTGCCAGTATCCGGGACTCAGTCCGATGCCGCTGATGTAGAGATCTCCGATCTCGCCGGCGGGAACCGGCTGAAGCTGTTCATTGAGGACGTGAAGCGCCTCGCCGTCGCATGGCGAACCGATCGGGATCTGCTCGCGCTCGTCCTCAGGACATTTCGGAACGGTGTAATAACTGCTGGCGATCGTCGCTTCCGTCGGACCGTAGAGGTTCGTGAAGGAGACATGCGGCAGGCGTCGCATCCAGTAGATGAGCGGCGGAGTCGGAAACACTTCGCCGCACCAGAGCAGCCTCTCGAGCGCCGGGAAATCGCCCTGTTTGACGACATCCGCCTTGGCCATGAAATTGAGCACCGAGGGCACCGAAAACCACTGCGTCAGTTTGGAATCGCGAATGAAGTCGGCCAGTTTTGCCGGAACCAGATTGAGTTCGGTCGGGACGATGTGGAGCTCGGCTCCGGACGAGAGCGTCCCGTAGATGTCATAGGTCGACAGGTCGAAATGAAGCGGCGGATGAGCTGAAACCTTGTCCCCGGCCTTCGTTCCGAAATAACCGACCGCCCATTTGATGAACGGAATCACATTGGCATGCGTGATCACGACGCCTTTCGGCACGCCCGTCGATCCCGAGGTGAAAAGAATATGCGCCGCATCGGCCTCGGTCGTCGCGTAATCAGGCCTGCGATCGGGGTATCCCGAGAGGTCCTCCGGCGTAAAGCGGACACGAATATTTTCCCCCGCGGGCAGTCCCGCGCCCATCGCGCCGACCAGGACGCTTTCGCGCCGCGACGCGTCTGCCAGAAGCTGGTCCAGCAGACCGGAGACCGATCCGTTGGCGATCACGAATCCGGGCTGACATGCATCAAGAATCTTTTCGAGCCTCGCCGCGGGGCTCGACGGATCGAGCGGCACATAGACGCAATCGGCCTTCAGTATTCCGAGTATCGTCACGATCGCCGCCGGCGTCTTCGGCATCAGAAAAGCTACGCGGTCCCCCTTCCGACATCCCATCTCGCGCAGAAGCCACGCCAGCCGGTTCGATTCGCTCTCGACCGTGCCGTATGTCATCTTCTCCTGTTTATAGATGAGAGCCGTCTGTTCGGGCCGGATATCCGCCTGCCGCGAAACCAGATCCTGCAAGAGCTGTTTCATATCGCCGCCTTTCTGACCGCCGTTTGCCGGACGGCCGCCTTGAACACGACATCCATATGGGCCATCTCCTCTTCGTTCGGCGGGATATCGACAATGAATGTTCGGAACCCCAGATCTATGTATCTGGCCAGTTCGCCGGCTACGGTGGAATAACTGCCCACCAGATAAGGGCAGAAGGTCTTGTAGTGCTGGAAAGGCACGAGCCAGTAGGGATTGTTCTCTTCGGTGCTGCCGAGATCCGAGAGTTGCTGGTGCCAGACGGAATCGGAGACCTTCATCGCCAACTGATGCGCCAGCTCTCCTTTCCGGTCCTCCGGAAATCTCTGCCGCGCGATCCGCCACGCCTCGTCGGCGTCGTCACGAGCGATTATTCCCACTCGGACGCCGGCTCCGACCGACGCGTCGGGCGGCTCGTTCTCGTACTCGCCGGGCGGTTTCGGATACTTGACCGCAACGGCATCGATCTCCCTGGCAGCGGCCAGTCCGGCATCCGAGGATCCGGAGACGAGAATTCCCGGAAAGAGGGCTTCCGGCAGCGGCGGCGTCATCTTCAGCTTGTCGACGGTGTAGAATTCTCCCTCGAAGCTGACGCCCGAGTTGCTGCCCAGCAGAAGTTTGATGACTTTGACGTATTCGACCATCCGATCGTACCGGCGATCATGCGGCGTCGGATCGTTCAGAGCCAGCAGATCGTTGCGGAATCCGCCGGCCAGCATGTTGAGGAATATCTGCCGGTCATAGAGGTATCCGAACGAGCTGATCTTCTTCGCCACCGCGTAAGGATGCATGTAGATCGGCTGAACGGCCACAAGCGGGCGCAGGGCGGTCGTATTTTCGATGATGATCTGTGTGACCATCCACGGATCGACCAGCGAATTGTCGGTATAGACGAGGATGCCCCGGCAACCGTATCTCTCGCTCCACTGCGCAACGTCGATGATATTCCTGTAATAGTCCTTCTTCTCGACCTGGCTCGACTGCGAACAGGTCGAGAAGATATCGACCTCAATCCGGCCGTCGTCAGCCTGAACGGCGTCAACCGCCTCTGCAAGGTTATCTGTCTTCATACCATCTACCTCCAATTTTGACTCGGCCTCGAAAGATGCGTCTGAAGCGGGGTCAGACATCGGCCCGGGACGATATTGTGTACCGAAGCATAACAGCACGGGATCAGATGCTTATCCTCAACCATCGCTACAGCAGGGGCTGATTCTCGATGCCCGATCGTTTTTCGCAGCATCAACAACTAATAACTCTCAATCAGCCATATTTTCCTGATCCCGGTGACGATTCGTGCAAATCATTACTGGATCGAAATCCTGACGGTGTTGGCGGCAACGCCGTCGACTACCAGATTGACATCGACCTCTCCCCTGCCGGCCAGCGTCGGAGAGATAAGCGCGTTTACCTGATCTAGTCCGAAAAGCACGCCCTGGGCGCCGGCGAATGTTACGGGAGACGAATTCCCCCCGATCGTTACATTGACGGATGGCAGCCCGCTTCTGAATCGGAGCCCGGTCGCGAACAGAATCAGATAGACCTGATCGCCGCTCGCGGAGACGTTGACGGGAACGGCGATCATTTTGTTCTGCACTGAATCGAAGACGGCGACCGGCTCGTACTGCTGTGTGCCGTCGCTTTTGACACGGAGAATCAGCGCCGCCGGCAGGCCGCGCCCCGTCGCATCCGCGGTGAATATCCCCGGAGACACATTGTCGATCTGAACGTAAGACGACGCCGTGATGGTTTCACCGTTCCTGATCGTGACCGACGCCATGCCGGTTGCGGTTCCGGGCGGAATCAGAAAGTTGAACTGTGTCGGCGAGACGAAGAACAACGGGGCGGGTCTCGCAACCCAGAAGCTGTCGCGAACGATGACGTCCGCGCCCGCCAGCGTCTCTGGCAGCGGAGACGACTGAGCCGCCCCGGTCATCGACGAGAGCGAAGTTCCGAAAGCGGTCGCAATCGACTCCGGCGACATAGCGGAATCCGCATAGCTGGCGGCTGAAACATTTGCGATCTTTCCTGTCCCGTTGACGGCCGCGAAAAGCTCGTCGAGGTTGCAGCCGATGTCCCGCCCGTCGGTCCCCGCATTTCTGTAAACGCTGGCCGCCGAGAGACGGTAATTCCCCGCAGCGTATTCGACGAAGCCGACCTGATCGACAGTTGCCGGAAAGAAATTGTCCGCCGGGTAGAGCCTGGAAAGTCCTCCGATCAGGACATTCTTCATGAACACCGAGCCGGGAAAATAGGTGTTGATCGTCTCGTTACCGGTGCCCTGTCCGTCGCCTTTGACACCGTACTCATTATGCATGGTCAGATTATTGCGATAGATGAAGCCATCGCTCGTCGGCGGAGCAGCGGCGATCAGATTTCCGGATTGAAAAACCGTGTTGTTTTCGATGATCACATCGTCAGGGCCGCCGTTGAGCTGGAAAGCGACGCCCGGCCCGGTCCAGCGGGCTCCATCGACGTCGATAAGCAGGTTGTTGCTGATCCTGATGCGCCGGCTGGGCAGGCTCTGCTGAAGGTCGTCGGTCCCGTGCATGTTGAAGCCGCCCGCGACGCTTCGGATGATATTGTTGACGAAGGTCACATCCTGAACGACGGACCACGGCGCGGCCCCGTCCTGGTTCCTGACCGTAAACAGTATCGCGTATCCGTTCTGCGCCTGCGTCCAGTTGTGCTCGAAGATATTGCCTTCGACGAGCACTCTCTGCGAATTCTTGAGTTCGAAGCTGTTCTTGACCGACCACGGGATGCCCGCATATCCCGGATCTCCGATCCTCCAGCTGAGCGGCTTGAAACAATGGTTCCTGCGAAACTCGATGTCCGAAGGGACCAGGTTATGGATCGCGGGGTCCGCTCCGCCGAGAATGAAGTTTTCGCCGGCGCCTTCCATGTAATTGTTGACGATCTTGAAGGGGCCCGGGCCGTTCCATCCGCCGATGGCCTGAGAGTCGGCTCCGACTTCGTGGCAGTCGGCGATGTAGGAATCGATGACGGCCGTCCAGGCTGAGTTGAGCGCTATCGCGCGACGCAGCGTGGTTGTCGGGCTGCCGTGCAGGTAGACCCTGTCGAAGATCAGGTGATGCGGCACCTGGGCGAGCGACACCTGACTTCCGCTGCCGAGTTCTATCAGGCTGTAGGTGTAGGTGACGCCCGCAGCCTGAGCCACCTCGACGCCGATGAATCGGTAATGGTTGGCGCCGGGGACCGTCTCGAGCGCGGGACCGACGTTCGGTGTGACGATCTTCGGAAGAAGGCCCGCCGCGGCAGGCGTGATCCGCGTACCCGGAGGCGGCAGGCTGGCGTCAGGCGTGGAGGTGCGAATGACTATCCAGCCGGTTCCGGATTTCGCCGGCAGTATGAAATTTCCGGTATAGACCGCTCCCGCCGCCAGCCGGATAGTATCGCCAGGTTGCGCCTGATTGAGCGCCGCCTGAAAATCTCCGCCGGCGGGCACATCGATCGTATTCCCCGTCGGAGGGACAAAGTCGGTGTTGACGATGACCCTCGGCAGTTCGGGCACGGATACCTGGCCGGCCTGTGCGGGCGAACTGCGCCTCGACATCGCCTCGATGTCAGTCATGGTCAGAGTGCTGACTGCCTGGGTCGATCCGAGACTGCAGCTCATCACGGCCAGCAGTCCGGTCATAAGCACCTGACGCAACATTTTTCCCAGTCTCCTTTCGCGCATTATCTGCTCCTCTCCTGAATCTGTTTCTGTTTCCTGAAGCGGTCGAATCATCAATAACCGTGATCCATCTCTCCCATCAGTCTCTGCCTCAATCTGAGGTAGTGATTGCCGCCCAGTTTCTTGACTATCTTTTTAAAATCCCACCAGAACAACTGCCTGTATCTCGGCAGCAGTCGCCCCGACGCGATCGCCGCGGCGATCGCCGGCGGCGTCCAGCGCTGGATCGAATATCTGCCGATCACTCGACAGCCTCCGATATCCGAGATCGAAGATTTCGGTTCGGAGGTAAACAGCGCATCGATGCCTGACGCGCTTGCGATTTCCGCAACATGCTTCGAGTACTGCCCTCCGGGTATCGAGGCGCAGGTGACGCGTTCACCGAGCAGGTCCGAAAGTATGCCGACGCTCTCGCGCCACTCCCTTTCGATGACCTGCGCCGGTTGCGACGCGAATCGCAACGGGTGCGAGCAGGAGTGCGATCCGATGAGATGCCCCCGCCGGTGAAGATCACGAATCTGTTCGCGAGACATAAAGCCCCGACTGCCGATGTAATCGGTGGCGATGAAGAAATGCCCCCGCCACCCGGAGCGTTCCAGCAGATCGGCGATCCTGGAATGAGAGCTCTCACCACCGTCGTCGAAACTGATCATCCAGGGAAGCGCGCCAGACGGGGATCGCTCGATCCGCGACAGCTCATGAACGAGCAGCGGACGTCCGCCGACCGCTCCCGCAATCATATTGATGTGCGATTCGAACTGCCGTGGAGACAGCTTGTAGGCGGCCGCGTCCGCTCCGGGAAACCCGCTCATTTCGTGCGATTTGGGATCGACCACATCATGATAGATGAGCGATATCGCACGGATTTTTTCACTGACATTCTGCATGCCTTGTCCCTACGCTTCAGTCGTCAGCGCCGCGCCTTCGATTACCTCGCCCGAATATTGCGGTCCGAACGCAGTCTGCCTGAGCGCCTCCTCGAACCTGTCGGTAACTACCGCCCAGTCATAGCGCGCGGCCTTATCGGCGGCGGCCTGTTCGAGCAGCATCCGCCGCGGCCGGTCGGTCAGCAGATCGATCACGCTGCCGGCGAAGGATTGCGGATCGTCAGCCAGCAGAATATCCCGTCCGTGCTCGACATCCAGCCCCTCGGCCCCGACGGTCGTCGAGACGACAGCCTTGCGCATCGCCATCGCCTCGTAGATCTTCAGTCGGGTGCCTCCGCCGATCCGCAGCGGCACAATGAAAACAGCCGCTTCACGCAGGTATCCGACGACCGATTCGACGCGCCCGGTCACCTCGATGTCCGATGATTCGAGATTCCGTATCCGTGAATCGGGGTTTCTGCCGACAATCTGCAACTTCGATACCGGAACAGCCTGTTTGATCAGCGGCCAGATCTCGCCGCAGAACCAGGTCATCCCGTCGATATTCGCCTCCCAGTCCATCGACCCGAGAAATACGACCGTCTGCGACGACGGGCTCTCGCCGGCGGATCCGCGGTACTGTTCCAGATCCACTCCCGTGGGCACGACGCCGATGCTGACGCTCGGATTCAGCTCCTGCATCATCTTCATGTCAAAGTCTGAAACGGCGATCACGTGATCGAACCGCCCGATCGCCGCACGCTCATACCTCAGCATCTTGAACGCCTCTATCTTCCATGCCACGCGCTTGACCGGATTGGACGCGTGACGGGCGTGTCGCTGCCAGAGCATCGATTCGATATTGTGCTGAAACAGGACGACGGGCGTTCGGCGCGCGGTCGGAAAATTGAGCGTCGGGCCGAGGAAGTCGCAGACGGCGACATCGAACGAACCGTTATTGAGCATCTCATCCAGCATTCGACCGATCTCCGGCGAGGTGAATTTGGTCACGCCGAACGGCGCCGCCGCTGGCAGCCTGCGCGCGTATTCGATCATGCGGTCGAGAGTCGTTTCATCACGCGCGGCGGTGTAGACGACAAGGGCGCCCGGCATCTGCTCGCGGATTTCGCGCTCGTAATCCACGTCGCGCTTACCGCCGTAATACGACAGGAAGGTCAGTTCGTGCCGTTCCGAAAGCCGGCGCATAATATTGTATGAGCGGATTTTGCCGCCGGTATCGACCGGCAGCAGCTTTCCCGCTTTGACCCACAGTATTCTCATCGTCTGTTCATGCTCCCATCGCCGCGAAATCGGCGCGGTCAGCCGAATCACGATCCGCCGCAGCCGGCATCACCTCACCGTCGATGAACCGACGGTGCCAGATTTCAAAATTGACCAGCATCCACAGTCTCTCCGAGTGGTTCTCGCCCGCGGAGTGACGGGCGGCAAGCTGCCGGACATAGTCTCCGTTGAAGATCCCGCGCCTGAGCGCTCTCTCGCTCAGAACGTACTCGTCGAGGATGTTCCTGAACTCTCCCCTGAACCAGCTTCCGACCGGGACGGGAAACCCCATCTTCCGGCGCGACAGGATGCGTTCCGGCAATCGCTCCCGCATCGCCCTGCGCAGTATGTATTTCGTCGTCCAGCCGCGCAGCTTGAGATCGACCGGCAGCCTGTTGACGAACTCGACCAGACGGTGGTCCAGAAACGGCACCCTGCTTTCGATCGATGCCGCCATGCTCATCTGATCCTGCTTCATGAGCAGTTCATGAAGGTAGGTCTTGAGATCCGCGGCCAGCAGGCGGTCGAGCAGGTCACAGCCCTGCAGCTCATCCATGATTCCGACAGGGATCCGATACGGGTCGCGATCGGTCATCCGCTCGATCGTCGCAGCGGAGAAGAGATCGTCCTGCATGGTCGGAGAAAAGACCGAAAAGTTATCAAGATAGACGTCCCTCAGATTCGCCGGCAGCCGCAGGAATGTCCGCTGCAGGACGCGACGGGCACGCGAATCGACCGGCAACAGATCGATTGCGCGCCTGACCGCTGCGCGCACGAATTGAGGAGCGATCTTTTCGTACCGGCGTCCGAGGACCAGGTTGTAGATGCCTACACGATACTTGTTGTACCCCGCCATCAGCTCATCGCTTCCCTCGCCGGTCAGCACAACCTTGACGTGCCTCGAGGCGAGGCGCGAGACGAAATAGAGCGGCACGCTAGACGGATGCGCGATCGGCTCATCCTCCTGATAGACCATCGAAGGCAGGGCCTCGAAGAATTCCTCGGGGCTGACCACGATCTCATGATGATCGGTCCTGAATTCGTCGGCGACGATCCGCGCATACTCCAGTTCATTCGCATCGCGCTCGGCGAAAGCCACCGAAAAGGTCTTGATCGGATCGCGAACGAAGCCGCTCATCACCGCGGCGATGGCGCTCGAATCAAGACCTCCGGAAAGGAACATGCCCAGCGGCACATCGGACATCAGATGGGATCTGACGCAGTCGGAGAATAGATCCCCGAACTGTTCGATGTATTGATCGTCGCTCTGCCGGACAGGATCCTTCGTAAAATCGAGATCCCAATACCGTTCGATCCGAATCGAACCGTTCCGCCATATCAGGTTGTGTCCCGGCGGCAGCCGCCTGACTCCACGGAAGAGAGTCTCCTCGCCCGATGTGGCCCGGTTCGTTGCGAAGTCGGCCAGCACCTCGTAATTGAGCTCAGGTTTCACGGCGTGCGCTTCAAGAAGCGCCTTGATCTCAGATGCGAAATAGAGCGTCCCGTCGTCCCCGTGAACGTAATAGAGCGGCTTGATGCCGAGACGATCGCGCGACAGGAAAAGCTGTTTTCTGACTGAATCCCAGATCGCAAAGGCGAACATCCCGCGAAGCTGTTCGACTCCGGCAGGGCCGGACTGCTCATAGAGATGGAGGATGGTCTCCGTGTCCGATCTTGTCTTGTAGATGTGGCCGGCCGCTTCGAGCGCCGGCCTGATCAGGTCATGGTTATAGATCTCGCCGTTGAAAGCGATCCAGACGGTCTCATCCTCGTTGGCCATCGGCTGGTGACCGCCGCGCGGGTCGACGATCGAGAGCCGGCGATGGCCGAGCCCCGTCCTGCCGTCATTGAAGATGCCGGCTCCGTCGGGACCTCGGTGATGCAGCGCGTCACGCATCGCAACGAGCCGCGCCTCGTCAACCCTCCGATGAGACTGTTCTGGTATGGCAATGCCACAGATTCCACACATAGATCACTTATCGCTCTTCATTGCTTGTCGGCGAATTCCGGTTCCAGTCGCGCCCCCGACTCCAAATCGATATTCGGATCAAGCAGTTGCCGGTAAAGATCGAAAACCTCCGCGATATTGTCTTCGCCGGATTCCGTTGAGGCTCCGGCTGATGCGCCGCATTCGAGAACCCGCTCGATCGCTTTGAGCAGCTCTTCGTGATCCGGCGCCGGGATGAGATGCACGCCCTCCGGGCGCATGCCGTTGTCGGTGGCGATCACCGGCGTCCCTGAGAACAGCGCTTCCCTGACAGAGATCGAGTCTCCGTCATATCTCGTGGTGCGCAGAAACAGCCGGCATTCCCTGATGGTGCGCAGAGTGACCGAATGCGGCAAGTCCCCGCACAACCTGATGTGCGATGCGTACTCCCTGCTGCCGGCGTACGCCCGTATCTCGTCCTCGAGGCTGCCCGATCCGATGACCACCAGCCCGGCATCGGGATACTTCCGGCGGACCGATCCGAGCGCATCGATCTGAAGCGGGACCTCGTACTCAGGTTCGAGACCGCTGACGGTCAGGATGCAGGGATCGTGCGCGGAGATGAAATCGGCGAGATCCGCCGGGAGCGGCGCATTGAAATCCCCGGTGCTGATTTGATGCGGACGGATCAGCCTGATCCTCGATGCCGGAACGCCGAACTTGCGGAAAAGATCGACCAGTTGCTGATTCACGCCGATCAGGGCGTCGAACCTTCTGAGCGCGATCCCCCTCAATGTCGCCGGCCCGGCCGTCTTCCCTGCCTCCGAATCCGGATATCCGCCGGAATGAAATGTCAGAACGGTCTTGCGTCCGGGAAGCAGCGTACACAGCAATCCGAGCAGCACGAGGCGCCGCGACAGGTCGCCTCCGATATGCATGTGAATGATGTCCGCGCGGAGCCGCATCAACAGCCGTACGACCTGCCACGGGCTCTCGGGATAAAAGATTCCGTCGCCGTCCGGCTGCCGGTGCCTCGTCAGATTGACGACCCGGCAGTCCCCGCCCGTGGCGAGATGATGTTTGCGTATCGCCACCAGGTTGGTCTGCACGCCGCCGTGAGGCGGCGGATATGGGCCTAAAAGCACTAATTTCATCTGATCACAGTCTCGACACTTTCGATCTCGGCGGAGCCGGCGCCGTTCAGCAACTTCTCATAAAAGCGGCTCATGGTCTCCAGTTGCGCATCGATCGAAAATTTTCTTTCGACTACCTTGCGTCCCAGATTGCCCATCCTGCGGGCGCGTTCAGGATTCTGAAGTAGCTCTACGATCCGCGCCCCCATCCTTCTGAAATCACCGGGGCGGACAAGAAAACCGGTTTCGCCCTCGATCACGGACTCCCCGGCGCCTCCGACATCCGTCGCAACGACAGGTTTTCCGGCCCCCATATACTCGAGCAGAGCGTTCGAGAATCCTTCGGCCCGCGAGCTGAGCACGCAGACTTCCGAGATCGAGAGCAATTCCGCGATGTTCTCGCAAACGCCTGCGAAGATGACTTCATTCGATATGCCGAGTTCCGAAGCCAGATCCCGGTACCGGTCCTCCAGCGGTCCATGGCCGGCGATGATGAACCTGGCATCCGGCACTGAGTCCCGGACGATCTGCGCCGCCTTGAGAAAGGTCTCCTGGTCCTTCACCGGATGGAGCATGTTGGCAACGATCGTGACGTACCGTCCGCCGGCTTCGAGCGGCAGATTCAGCAACCGGATCACTTCATCGCGGGTAAGCGGCGTCTCGACTCGTTTAAGATCGAGCCCGTTGTAGACCACGAATATCTTCTCGTTGTCCACGCCGGATTGTATGAGGTATCGCCTGACCGCATCGGCGTTGACCAGAATCCTGTGCGCCAGCCTGTAGGAGCACTTCTCGACGAAGTTCTGCGCCGGGGTTCTCCATCCGTGGGTCTCACGTTTCGAGGCGATACGCACGTTGACACCGGCCAGCGTGGCTCCGGCCATCCCGAAAACATTCGTGTAAAAATCATGCGTCTGCACGATGTCTATATTTCTCGCCTTCAGGAACCGGACGAACCTGAGGAGCTGCCTGACGAAGCCGACGCTGTAAAAGCTGTAGAATTTGAAGGATGGAACCTCCTCGATTCCGATGCTGTTCAGCTCTTTTCCCCAGTCTCCGCTCGGGTCGAGACAGGCGACAAAGACTTCGTAACGAGGATCGTGGTGCAGCAACCTGGAGAGCTGTGCAGCCTGGCGTTCGGAACCGCCGGACATGTGCAGATTACCAAGCAATTGCAGAACTTTTCGTTTCATCTCTTAATCAGACCTTTCAGGCATAACCTCTGTGAGGAGATCAGATTTTCGACGACTGCGAATCAGTCGCCGCTTGAAACCGGCTTGACATATGCGGCATCAAGCCAGCCAAGCGGGTGAATGACATTGTGAGCACCTTCCTTCCCGGCCAGACCGGCGCCGAGATCTCCCGAGAGCGTTATTCGATCCGGCGAGAATGAGGCGACCGGCCAGTTGAATTCAGTGAACGCCTGTCTGACGATCGGAATCCGCAACGGGTCGTACTGGAGCAGTTGAGAACCGACCCAGTCGACCGCCGCCGCATTGCGCCCCGCGACAATCATTCCGAGAGGCAGCGGTTGAGGCGATAACGGCCCGTCACCCTGGCCGGCAATCACCGCATCGGCGAAATGAACGACGCTGCGCTGGGGGGTATCGGCCATCGTGCCGTCGACGCGACCATATAAAAGGATGCGGTTGAGGTCGAGGCACGTCCGCCAGATCGTATCGTTGCCGGACCATGATCCTTCGATGCCCAGTCGATCACCCGAGATACTCAAGGCCTTTGTGAACGGCCTGCTGACGTCGTGCCAGAATCTGGCCATGACCCTCGAAGTCGACATATTCTGGCGGTCGGACGTGAACTCGAGCGCGCGCTTGAAGATACTGGCATCCGGATAACAGTCGCCTCCAGACCCCGCTCCGCCGATTCTGTGATGCGGCAGGTACTCCTTGTTGCCGTTGATCCCGATCAGGTTCTTGAGGGCGCAGGTGATCCCCGCCTTCTTGTGCGTCTTCAGTTTCGGCAGATTGAAAATGACATCAGCCTCGATGATCTCTTTCGCCACGAGATACTGATGGCGCCCCGGGGCGTGAGTGCGCGCCAGAAGCCGCGGATCGTAGCAGGTCACCCGGAAGCGATCTTCCCGGTCCGAGATAGGTTCGAGCAGGCTCTCGCTGCCGAGATCGAAGAGAATGAATCGATCCTCGGACTGAAGGTTCTCCTCCGCCTGGCGGACGCCGTCGACGAAGACGCAGGTCGTCCTTCTGAAATCGCGGATTCCCCTGAATCTCGCGTCGTTCCGGGCGGTTCGATCGGCCCAGTCGCCCAGACCCGTCTCGCTGAGCAGGTGTTCGAAATCGCATCCCTGAAGCGGGGCATCACCGACAATCACCTCCGCCGGATCGGCCTGTAGAATGCCGTCGACGATCGATCGGATGATCGACGGGTGCGTGACCAGCGGGTCCATTCCCCACGGGCCTTCGTTCCGGTGCAGCACCAGATTGGGCTTGACCAGCACGCGAGCTCCGCGAGGTACGATCCCGCCGAACATGCCGCGTGAGTCGTCCGCCAGGCCGAGATCCGCCGCCGCGCCGGCTATCGCGCGCCCGACCTGTCCCTGATCGGAACCGGCTTCCGGATATTCGCGCAGCTTCCTGATAGAAACCCGCGGATCGTTCAGGTTCTCCGATGCTTGAAAGTTCATCGTGCCGCCTCCTCCACGGCCCATTCGACATCGCTCACAACCGGTCGCCATTTGTTGGCTCTGGTGCGCGGGACCTGATCGACCAGATCCACTGTCACCGGAAGCCCCGGCAGATTGCTCGTCACGATTCCGGTGATCGCCCGCATGCTCTCCTCGCTGAAACCGGCCTTCGGCACGATCATCAGCCTGACCGAGTAATCGGCCTTCTGATGAAGCATGAATTCGCGCACCGGGTGGTCCTTGAGCAGATGCGGAAACTCGATGCCGTGAATCCATCTGCCATCGGGCATTCTGACTCCGTCGGTTATCCGCCCGATGACTTCATGCAGATGAAACGTCGGATGCCCGGGCCTGCTGCCGCGGGGAAACCGACCGACATCATCGATCCTGTATCTGATCATCGGCATGCCGTCGGCGTGCAGTTTGGTGATCAGTATCGAGGAGTCTTCGCCCTCGTGCTCCGGTTCAAGGAGCAGGTCGGCCCAGTCGATCTCGAAATCAAGGCTCCTGCGCGGATCGATCTGATAGGCGATAAAGCCGGCGTCTCGGCTGCCGTATCGTTCATGGACCGGGCGACCGAATGCCTCTTCGATCATCTTTCGGTGATGCGGCATCAGTTTTTCGGCGCCGGTGACGAAACAACGCGTCGGATAGGAGGGCCTGTAACCGCGCTCGATGATGTATTCGGCGAAGCTGCCGAGCGCCCCGGCATAGGCGACGATGCACGCCGGGCGCCATCGCTCGAACTCCGCGTGATAGCTCTCGAAGACCTCCGGCGAGAGCCGGAAACAGTTGAACGTTTTCGAGTTGTGAATGAAGCCGTAGATCCTTGTCCGCAGATCGTCGGTCGCCCTGACATCCAGGTGATGTCCCCAGAAATAGCCGGTTCGCGTTCCGGGCGGAACGCCGATCCTGCTGTTGAACGTGTCTCCGGCGCTTTCCCGCCAGCCGGACTCTTCCGGTCCGAGCCAGATCTCTGTCGGAGTGCCGCTCGATCCTCCCGTGGCATCGCGTTTCAGCAGCTCTCGCGGCAGTCGTTGCGAAACCATCCGCATCCCCTCGCGATGGATGTCCGTGCGATCCAGAACCGGAAGCCGGCCAAAGTCATCGAAACCGAAATCCGACTTCGGATCGAATCCGATCCGGTCGAACAGCTCGCGGTAATAATCCGTTTCAGCGTACGCTCTGCGGAGGGAAAACCTGAGGCGGTCGAGTATCCAGTCGGTCTTGTGCTTCTCGTCCCATCCGGACGCCTGCTTTCGGAACCGCATCCCGTCGAAATAGATCTCCCTGACGGTGCGTCTTGACGGACGGATCATCTGCAGAGAGTGCGACATCGGCAGCAATGCCCCCTCCGACAGCCAGTCCCGAATTGTCCTCAATGACTCGTTCATATGTTGCAATCTATCCGGTCACGCCGGTTGAGCTCCGCGAATCCCCTTTCGCCGCCAGAGCGAGCCCCGCGCCCTGCCCGCGGCTTCCTCCTCGACACCGCCGGTCGGGACAACCGAAGCATGGGCCCCGTAAATCTGGCGCAATGCGACGGCGAAACCGACGAAGAAATAGAGGACATAGAAGTACTGGACCGATCCGAACAAACCGTAAATGACGTAGGCCGTAAGCGATCCCTGAAGGCAGACGGCGGTCACGTGGTATTCGCGATCGGGATTCCGCCCGCGCTCATCGGAATCGCGCTGGAGCCTTCTCAAAGTTATCAGCGGGGCGAAGATGATCGTCAGGTACGCGATCAGACCCAGCACACCCAGTTCGGCCGCCGTCTCGAGATAGGAGTTGTGCGCGACTTTCTCCTGAATCGAATAGACGTGAAAGTTGCCCATCCCCACGCCGACGACCGAACGCTTGATGGCCAGTTGAGCGGCTCTTTTGATCAGTTCCTGCCTCTCCTGGGCAGAGCCCGTCTGATCCATCGAGGGGTTGAAGACCGTCGCCAGCCTCGTCATGTATGATCCGGGCATCGCCAGCAGCAGCGAGAGAAGGACGACGGCCGAGGCGAAGACCATCAGCGCGCGCCGCCCCTTGGTCAGATTCCACGCGACCACCCCCGATGCAGCCACCATCCCGATGAATCCGCTCCGCGAGAATGTGAGCAGGATCGCAAAGCATGTGATCACCGTCGCGCCGAGATAGACTATCTTCCAGACTCCGCGACTGGTGAACAGAAAATAGACGATCAACGGCAGGATCATCGTCAGCACCGCGGCGAAGTCGTTGGGATTCTCGAACTGAGTGCTCCATCCCTTGATCCGCTCGCCGTCCTTGCCGATGTATCCGCCCGCGAGAAAATCCTTGAAAGCGCCGAGCGAAAATATCACTCCGCTCAGAACCATCGTGAAGAGCATCCTCCTCAGCCGCGATCGAGTGTTGACAAGGTTGCTCAGCAGGATGAAGACGATCAGCGCATTGGCGAATGCATCCTTGAGAATATCGATGCTCTCCCCCGGAGAGACTGCGATCGGGGTCAGAATCATTCCCAGAATCCACATCAGGGTCATCATCTTCATCTCGATCGTCCAGGTGATGACCCGCTCACGGGAAGAGAGTCTCGTAAGGATGTAGATGACTATCGTGCCGATCGCCAGAAACTTGATTACCGGCAGGCCGCCGAAAATCCCCGGGAATACCTCGTGAGGGCGGATGAACATCAGCAGCGTCAACAGGTAGATGCCAAAATAGGCGACGCTCGAACGGTCGTCGGAGACCTCTGCGGGCGCAGTGGTCGCCTGCGGAGAGCCGGCGCCCCGGCCAAACAGCGCTCCGCGACGCTCGACCTTGCCTGCCGTATTGTTCACCGAATCATTCATTACCATCATCCTCGAAACGTCGGAGCTCAATTTTCTCCGACCTGCGAGACCGCAATAGCGTCAACATCCCTTCTGCATATCTTCGACAGCAACTGCCACACCATCTGGCGATCATCCTCGGTCACAGAGCCGAAGATGACGGCCGATATCAGGTAGACCACTCCGAACACGATCGACCCGATGACGAGCTTGCTCAGGTCCGTGTGACCGTCCAGCGCCAGCCTGGTCCCCAGAGTCGCCGCGGCCGCGGTCAGCGTTGCGGCAGCCGTTCTCAGGAGCGGGCTCAATCTCCGGAGCTGCGCCCGGGTGATCCCGAGCTGACGCGATACGACCAGCACCGTTGCGGTGACGTCGATCGCCTGCATCGAAACGACTGCGATCGCCACTCCCGTCAGCCCGCCGATATTGAGTCCGATTTTGAGAGCGGCGTATGTGATCGGAACCAGCACCAGATAGAGCTTGAGCCTGAAGTACCTGAGCTGGTCGAAGAGTCTGAGCAGATGCATATGCAACGCCATCCCGAACAGAATCGAGAGCAGATTGACCGCAAAGATCGGGACCGATGCGAGATAATTCCTGGTGAAAAGCGTCGCGATCAACTCAGACCTGAGAACGAACATCAGCATGAACGCCGGGAAGAAGAAGAAGGCCAGCCGGCCGATGACGTCCATCCAGAGGTCGACGATCGCACCGAACTCCCTCCGCTCGTTGTGCTTCGCCATCTCGGGATTGAAGGCATTGGCGAAGGAAGATGTGATCATTCCCAGAAGCGGGAGCTGAAAACAGCCGACGGCATAGATCGCAAAGATCGAAGGCTCGAAATGGTGCGAAACGAAATAGTTGTGCATGTCGTTCTGGACGATCGCGATGATTCCGCCGACCCCGAACGGCAGCGCGTTGCCGATCTGCGCCTTGAATAACGGCCAGTCGAACGGGACCCTGAAATGCCCGAACCGCCGCCTGAGATAGAAGACCATGAACGCCGTCTGGAGAATCCCCTGGATGATCGCTCCAACCAGGATCGCGGTCAGTGTGCCGACGATCAGAGCCGCGCAGATCATGATCACAGCTTTGGTCAGCTGCGACAGGATGATCAGCCCGGATGCCACGCTGACATCTCCGAGCGCGATTGGAACTGCCTCGAGATTGGTCGAGACCAGCCAGCAGAAGATGGCCAATCCGATCATCGGGACGTATCCGACCAGCTCCGATCCCTGAAAAATGATCGTCACCCAGCCCGGCCAGATCATAAAGAGCAGAAAAACGAACGCTCCGACCAGCGTATAAAAAATGATGACGTTGTGCGCGACCTGCAGCTTCTTGGCAGGCTCTTTCGCCATGTAGTAAAAGACGCTGACCGCTACCTGAAGATTGAGCAGTCCCAGCGCCGAAACCATGATCGCGAACGACTGCCGGTAGAGTCCGTATTCAGCACGGCTCATGATCCGCACCAGCACAAGCGGGAATGCGAACGACAGAACCGCCGCCGCGATATTTGCAACCATCAGCATGGCGGCGCGCTGTGTCACATTCCGCTTCACCGCTGAGGATTCAGTTGCATTCTGCATATCCATATTTCAACCGCCCCCGCCCTCACCAGCAGATTCCCTGATATTCCGCGGCACCTTCGTACCTGTCGACCAGTCGCACCAGATCGATGATCGTGCGCCCGCCGCCGATCCTGTTGATGTGATCTCCAAAAAGCTCGTCGCGTTTGGCGATGATGATCACTTCGGATTCATCTATCACCTCCTCGATGCTCGTCGACATGAGCGACGAGATGTGAGGAATCTCCTGTTCGATGTAATTGCGGTTCGCCCCGAACAGGCGCGCCAGTTCGACTTCACGATCGTAAATCTTCAGATTGAATCCTTTCCCGATCAGCATCTCGACCATGGTCACGATCGGGCTCTCGCGAAGGTCGTCGGTATTCGGCTTGAAGCTCAGTCCGAGCACGCCGACCTTGCGGCACCTGGTCGCGAGCACCAGTTCGACCGCCCTCTCGATCTGATAGCGGTTGCTGTTGAGCACTGTTCCGATCATCGGCAGATCGAGATCGAGTTCCCTGGCACGATGATTGAGCGCGCGCAGATCCTTCGGCAGGCACGAGCCGCCGAAGGCGAACCCGGGCTTCAGATAGTACGGCGAGAGGTTCAGCTTGTGGTCGTGGCAGAAGACCTCCATGACCTTATGGCTGTCCACTCCGAGCGCCTTGCAGAATATCCCGACCTCGTTGGCGAAGGTGACCTTCAGCGCGTGGAAAGAGTTGCAGGCATACTTGACCATCTCGGCTTCCTTTATCCCGACGCTGATGACAGGCGCGTCGAGGTGGCTGTAGACCGCGCTCAACGTTTTGGCGACCGATTCGTCATCGGCGCCGATCAGCGTAAACGGCGGAAAATTGAAATCCCTGATGGAACTGCCCTCGCGAAGGAACTCGGGATTGATCGCCACTCCGAAATCCTTTCCTGCACGCTTGCCCGAGGCCTGCTCGAGTTCCGGAATCACAGTGCCGGCGATCGTTCCGGGCAGCATCGTGCTGCGCACCGTCACGATGTGATATTCGGATTTCTTCGCCAGCTCTTCTCCGATCTCGCGGCAGACTCGCCTGACATAGGAGAGATCGAGACTTCCGTTCTGATTGCTCGGGGTTCCGACGCAGATCAGCGAGATCTCCGTATCGGAGATCACTTCCGATATTCCGGTCGTCGCGCGGAGCTTTCCCCGGCTGACGGCCGAAGAGATCAGCTCGGCCACGCCCGGTTCGACGATCGGGCTCTGCCCCCGCTGGATCATCTCGACTTTGAGCGGATTGAAATCAACTCCGATGACGTCATGGCCCGCATCGGCCAGGCAGGCCGCGGTGACGCAACCGACATAACCGAGTCCGAAAATACTGAATCTTGCCATCTCTACTCCGTTCCTGACAAAAATCGTTGTCACTGCTCTGCCCGTATTGAAGCTCCCGGTTGCCGGTTTCCATCCGCGGATTGGTGTCTGAAAATGGTCGTAACGCGAATCAGTCCGCTGCCGGCGACTTCGAGGATCGCGACATCAGCCTCGGCGGAGGCGCCGTAACAGGTCGAAACCATTTTCAGTTCGACACGCCTTTGCGGCGAATCGATAGTCTCTCCATCGATGAAACAGATGATCGCCAATTCGTTCTCTTCCTGATCACGGGCTGTGAATCCACTTCCCGCCGCCTCGGCACTGCGATCGGCGGCGAGATGAAACCTCAGGGCGTACCTGTGAATATCATTCGCTATGAACCGGTCATCGACGATCAGGAACCCGCGTTTCCGGTTCATGAAAAAAGTTCTTTCGTGAACGACGGGATCGGGAAGTCTCCGGAATCCGTCGTGTGATGCGGTCAGGATCACGGTCTCGCCGTCGTCGACAAATCGATCGAGGCGGCAATCGACCGTGTTGCGCCACGAAAAAGGGCTTGCCGGAAGGGATTGCCCCTGCCCGTCGACGGTTGCGGTGTTGTGAGCCTCAGTCGATCTGAACCAGTCACGGATTTCGGGCTGCGAGCCGTAAACGAATGTTCCCGGGTCGACCAGCCAGGTGACGCCGTCGAAGGCGAGTTCGAACGACAGACCGTCGGAGTGAGCGTGACCGCAACCGTCTCCGGCGCCGTGAGGCCCGCAATCGACCAGCAGGTAATCGGATCGCCTCTCCCATCCGTCGCGAATGACCGCATACCCGCTCTGCTCGAAAATCCTTGCCTCGCCTGCGGGTTCGACGCGGGCGAGATAGTCGTACCTGCGAATCGCTTCTTCTCCGAGAAACCAGAGCATCTCCGGCGGAGCTTCGGTGAGCTTCCATTCCGGCTTGTCGAGCAGAGCCGCGCCGATCGCCAGGGTATCGCCGAAATCGTTCGCTCTGCGGTCTGAGAGCCTGAGCAGCCGCCCGCCGTCGTCGTCGCCGAAGAGCGGCCAGGTTCCGTCCGGCCGGCGGATCCACATCAGATGGTCGCCCATCGCCTCGAGCCTGCCGCGCAGCAGATCCCGTTCCTTCGCCGGCAGTTCGATGCCTGCGCCTGCCAGCAGCGCTGCCAGGTGCAGGTAGAAATCCATCGTATAACGGTGGTAATAGGAAGCCTGCTCGAAGTAGACGCCGTCGGATCGGACGTGCTGCGGGAGCCGTTCAAGCAGGATCCGCAGCCCGAGACTCTTCCATCGTTCAGCCTCAGCGAGTTCGGGCAATGCGAGCCCAAGGCAGAAAAGCCCGAGAGCTTCGCCGGTCAGATGCGTGTTCGGGCTGAAATAGACCGAAAGATACTTTTCGATATGACGGCCATGATCGATCAGCGATTTGATCATCCGGACCATGAACCCGCTGCCGATCCGCTCCGACTCGATGCACAACCCGACGGCCCAAAGCCACGAGATCGCCCTGAATGAGCAGTCGAGACTGGCGGCCCATCCGATCCCCATGCCGTAAGGATTCGTTTCGATCCAGTCGACGATCCGGTCCGTCAGCGCCTCGGCGTATCGGTCTTCTCCGGTCAGCGCCCGGGCCTGCGCCAGAGTCACGCAGTGCGCGGTCCGATGGATCTCCCAGAAGACTTTCAGGTCGCCCTTTCCGATCGGGGCGACGGAATCGATCAGCGTCCAGTGAACCAGCGGAGAGCGGGCGGACGTGACCGGATCGAAGTGCCAGTCGACCGGCGATCCGAAATCGAGATCCCTGAAACCGAGCAGATCGAACCTGCCGGCGCACGCCCTGTCCGCTTCTTCGATTATCCCATCCCGGTGCGCGGGAAAACGCCTCTCAATCTCACGGGCCGTCCCGGCCGTCCCGCGAAACGGCGCCAGCGGCAGCACGCCTTCGCGACGCATCCGGTCGAGCATCAGTTCCGCGCTTCCCTCCGCGGAACCGTTTCGGCAGTCGGGCCTGAACAGACCGTACAGTTCGGCATCGCTTCTTTGACCGCCGCGCGGTATCCAGCGGTCGGTCAGCTTCGAGAATTCCTGGCGACTCCGCCCGGCAACCTCCGACCAGCCCATCTGCTGCAGCCTGTTCAACTTTGAGACGATACCGCTCATTATTCTTCAGAATCAGGAATATGCTCGTTGTCACACCGATATCGGAGTGAACGCTTGTCGATCCCGGCGGAAGCTGCAGCGAATCAGCTCCCCTGGTTTTTCTGGGGGCGGCATTACGGGCGTCATCGGCAGTCGACCGGTTCAGGTCTCTGCCGTTCGGGGGCGTAGTGAAAAGTAAGCAGGGCGTCGACGACTCTTTCCGCGGAGTGACCGTCCCACAATTCAGGCGCCCGCAACGCAGCGCCTTCCCTGCGGGTCGTGATCTCCGACGCGGCTGAAACGATCTTTCCCGGGTCTGTTCCAACCAGCCGGTTGGTCCCTTCCTGGATCGTGATCGGTCGTTCAGTATGCTCGCGCAGCGTCAGACAGGGGACTCCGAGCGCCGTCGTCTCTTCCTGAATGCCGCCTGAGTCGGTCAGAACCATCTTCGAGTTGCTCCACAACCTGAGAAAATCGAGATAGCCGAGCGGCTCGATCATCCGAATGCCCGACGGCATCGCAATCCCGAACTCGTCGATCCTGGCTCTCGTTCGCGGATGCACCGGAAAGACGATTCGGACCATCCTCGAGACATCATCCAGCGCGGAGAAGATCCTCTCGAGCGATGCCGCATTATCCACGTTGACCGGACGGTGCAGCGTCAGAACTGCAAACTCGCCGGGCTGCAATTCGAGCCTGTCGAGCACCGGAGAGGTCCTCGATCGCTCGAGCTGCTGATAGAGCGTATCGATCATGACGTTCCCGACACGATAGATCCGATGCGTATCGATGCCTTCCCTGATCAGGTTGGCGTCGGCGTCACGGCTCGGCGTCAGCAGCAGGTCCGACAGCCTGTCGGTCAGGACGCGATTGATCTCCTCCGGCATCGTCCTGTCGAAACTCCTCAGCCCGGCCTCGACGTGCGCCGTTCTGACTCCGACCTTCGAGGCGACGAGCGCACAGGCCAAAGTCGAATTGACGTCGCCGACAACGACTATCCAGTCCGGCCGATGCTCCGTCAGAACCGGTTCGAATCCGAGCATTATCCTTGCCGTCTGGCCGGCGTGAGTTCCGCTGCCGACATTCAGATGAATGTCCGGCTCGGCGATCTCGAGATCCCGAAAGAACGATCCCGACATCGAATCGTCGTAATGCTGTCCGGTATGCACGAGCAGCTGCGAGATCTCATCCGGACGCTGCCTCATCGCCCGGATGATCGGCGCCACCTTCATGAAATTCGGGCGGGCGCCAACGATGTTCAAGACCTTGATCATCTGTCCTTTCAAATCAGCCTATCGCTGCGTCAGAACCGTCTTCGGCTTGCGATTAGGCTCCCACACGACATGCGAATCTCCGATCACGAACTTGAAGATCGCAACGACGGTCGCCACGTTGACGAGCATGAAATAGTAGGGGATCGACAACAGCCCGACCGATATCCCGAGCCTGTCAGCCAGCCATCCCAGAATCGCCGCGCTGTATCCCATCAACTGGATGATCAGAGTGTAGAGGAAAAAACCGCCATCGATTGCAAGATAGCTGTTCGCGGCCAGCGCGATCAGAAGCCAGAGCGGGACCGAATAACGCAGCATCTTGTGACTGATCATCTGGAAGGCGAAGAGATCGCCCTTGTTGAACACGTTGCGGTAATGCACCAGCGCCCTCAGAGTCTGTTCGATGATCCTGACACGCATCCGGAATTCATCCCGGACCGCGGAGTTCGTCTCCTCCAGGGTGAGAGCCTCCGGCTCGTAGACGGTGCGCAGACCGAGCTTGTGAATCTCGGTCGCGATCACGAAGTCGTCTATCATCTCCGGCGGCAGCTTCGCCTGACAGCTTCTGCGAACGGCATAACAGCAGCCGCTGACTCCGATCAGCGACCCGAGCCGGCTCTCATGTTCCTTGATCACCTTCTCATAATTCCAGTAAGAACGGCAGCCTGTGTCGATCGACGAGGTCTTCTCCCTGACATAGACCAGTTGCCCTGCCACACATCCGACCTCCGGATCCGCGAAACTGCGGACTATCTTCCTCAACGCGTCACGCGCATAAAGAGTGGTCGCGTCAGAGAAGACCAGGATCTCTCCCTTCGAGGCGAGAGCGGCATTGTACTGGGCGCGGGTTTTGCCACGCCGAGCCTCCTGCCGGCAGAGGATGACGCCCTGCGACTCGAAGCTCCGCACGATCTGATCCGTCGCGTCGGTCGAACTGTCGGATGCCACGATGATCTCGAACCGATCGGCCGGATAATCCAGACTGAGCGAATTCCGGATCTTGTCGGCGATATCATTCTCCTCGTTATGGGCCGCAATGATCAACGAGACACGGGGAAGAATCTCTTCCTTCCGTACCGGCCTCGGAAAGAGAAACCGGAGCACGGAGATCAGTATCGGATAACCGAGATAGATATAGAAGATCGCCGCCAGCGAAATAATCAGCGCGATCAGGGCTATCAACTGGTCATTTACGGAACCGGTGGATTCCATAACTCAGGCCTCCGTATGTTTTCCTAAGATCAGATTTTCCGAAACACGTTTCGGTCGCATGCCGCGGACGGCGCGTTTGAAGTCAGCGAAACCGCTGACATCCTGAGCGAACCCCTCACGGTCCGGCAGGGTGTGGATCCGTTTCAGGGCCAGCAGATCCTGTCCTTCAGGGTTGAGTCCCATATCGCAGGTCACGGCTGCCGTGTAGCCCGCCAGCTCGACCTGGTCGCGAACCTGCCGGTCGTAATCGCCGTTCGGATAGCAGAAGAGTCCGATCGGGTGTCCGAGTTCATCCTCGATTCGCCGCCGCGACCGGACCAGTTCATCGACCAGTTGCCGCTCGTCGATCCGCGTCAGAATAGGATGCGTCACGGTATGCGAGCCGATCTCGATACCGGCGGCCTCCATGCGACGAACCTCCTGCCAGTCGACAGCGGAGTACTCCGGCGCCGGAACCGGCGGGATCGGCGTTTCGAGCGCAGCCGCTATCCGGTCAAGGGTTTCGCGCCTGCCGGTTTCAGCCATCTTCTTGAGCAATTCATTGAGCAGCGATGCCGCGCGGAGCCGCGACTGACGGTCACTCAATTCGATCCGCATAAAACGGCCGTCGATCCCGGCCGCGAAAGTCTCGACCCGGCTCGCCAGAAACAGATAGCGCGTCAGATCCGTCCAGAGCCAGCCCCTGCCGTCCACGAAATCCGTCGCCACGAAGAGCGTGGCGGGAACGTCGAACTCCTTCAGCAGCGGAAAAGCCAGATCAAAGGCATCGCTGTATCCGTCATCGATCGTAATCGCCGCCAGACCCGGTTCCGGCGTCCGGCCGGCCTGAAGCTGGCGCGCGATCTCAGACAGGCCGACAAGCCGGTAACGCCGCGTCAGATATTCGAGTTGCGCGCGGAACGTCTCGACCGGCAAAGCATCTTCCCGGCCGTCATCGGAGAACCTGTGATATGTCAGAATCAATGGACGACGATCGTTGATCCGTCGAGCGATCTCGAAGACCCCTGTCGCATCCATCAGTTTCAGCAGTTCCCGCTTCATGACTGTTCCGGATCAGCGTGAGGAACCGGCCTCCTTCGTATAATTCCCGTCGTATTCCTCGCCGACCCACCGCCTGCGTCGCGTTCTGACCCCGGGAGCATTCGGCGTTCTGGCAGATTCCGAAGCCAGCTTCTGCGCCTCCTCGACCCAGTTCGGCGACTCCGCGTCGATCCTCTCCTGAAAGACATTGACGCATTCCCCGAGGTAGGTCTTGAGCACCAGCTCGTGCAGATCCATTCTGTCGATCAGTTCGAACAGCTTCCTTGGCGGAACATCAAGCCCGACCGCCAGTTTGAGAACGCTCTCGATGCTCAGGCTCGTGATCAGCGAATTCTGTATCTTGGACAGCAGGCCCTGATCAAAAGTGCTCCTCCGGCAGAAATCGGACTGCGATATCTCCATTTCTGCCAGTCTCTGCCGCACGAACATTGCAAGTGGCGTAGGGTGCATGCGAAAAGTTTGTGCCATATTACCTCTCAATCAGCTTAGAACCTGCCGCCAAGGGCAAGAAAAGTCAGCAGATTAGCGAATCCGACGACCGAAGTTATTGTCTGGAGACGCCTCTTCATATTGCCGTCGACGATGATTGTGTCTCCTGCCCGAACGGCTATGTTCTCCTCTGGTTTGGCCTTGCCGGCGAGTATCTTTTTCAGGTTGACCTTGATGGCCGAACGCTTTCCGACGAGATCCTGCCTGAGCACTGTAATGTCCGACATGTCGCCCAGAGGACTGATGCCGCCCCGCTCGGTGATCACATCGAGCACCGTCATCGGGCGCGTCAGGACGACGATACCGGGCTGCGCCACTTCGCCGAGCACGCCGACCTTGGCGCTCTGCGCTTCGATCAGTTCGATGCTCACTTCGGGATCGATCAGGTACTCGCTCAGTTCCCTGGTCATCTCTTTGCGCACCTGATCGATGGTCAGGCCGGCGACGGAGACTTCGCCCAGCAGCGGGTGGTAGACGCTTCCGACGGGCGATACCTTGATCTTGTCGATCGAATAATCGGGCTGTCCCTTGATTCTGATGGCGATCTCGTCGGCCGGCCCGATCCGGTATGTCGTGTAAAACTGCCTGAAGATTCCGGTAATTATCGACTCCTCGTGGTCAGGCGTAGCCCCGGCGGCGCGGCTCTCGGCCGGATTCTGCGCGCGGGCGACATTGACGCCGATCAGGCAGACCAGCGCGAGCAGCGTCAAACTGCCGCGAACTCCTCTCTTCCGCATATTTCTGAACATCTCACTACCTCCCGGAGCAGAAGCCCCGTTCATCGTCCCAGTCGTCCGAAGATGACCACCCGAGCCGTCTCGAGCAGTATCAGAACATCGAGCAGCGGCGACTGGTTCTTGATGTAATACATGTCGTACTGGTGCTTTTCACGGGCATCGTCGAACGATGCCCCGTAGGGATAGCGGACCTGCGCCCAGCCGGTCAGTCCGGGCTTGACCAGATGCCGCTCCGAGTAGAACGGGATCTCCCGTTCGAGCTGCGTCACGAACTCCGGCCGTTCCGGGCGCGGGCCGATGAGCGACATATCGCCGATCAGGATATTGATGAACTGCGGGATCTCGTCGATCCTCAGTTTTCTGATGATGCCGCCGACGCGCGTCACGCGCGGGTCGCCCTCTGACGCCCAGACCGCGCCGTTGGCCTCCGCATCCACTCGCATCGATCGGAACTTGATGATCCTGAAGATCTCACCATGCTGCCCGACTCGATCCTGCGAGTAAAAGATCGGCCCCTTCGAATCCAGCCTGATCGCGACGGCAGTCGCCAGCGCCAGCGGCGCCGAGAAGATCAGACCCACGATCGAGAGAATGATGTCGACCAGGCGCCTGAAGCGGCGGTAAAAGGATCTCCATCTGACCGTGTCGGCGAAGACTATCTGACCCGGATGGAGCGACATGGCGCTGATCTTTCCGGTCAGCCTCTCGTAAAAACGGTCCGATTCCTCGATCACTATCTCGTCGCGGACCTTGAATTTGAGCAACAGATGCATCGGCAGTTTTCCCCGCCTGTCGGGAAGCGCGACGACGATCCGGTCGGGCTTGAAATCCGAGACGACCTGCTCGATCTCATCCATCACCCCGATGATCGAGGGATTGACCAGACTCACACCGATCTGATCCCTGTCGTCCCCCAGAAACCCGATCACCTCATACCCGTCCTCCCGCCTGTCGAGCGCCTCGCGCGCGACGGCAACCGCATCCTTGCCGGTTCCCAGAATCAGCACCCGCTGGGCGAGTCGCGGATGCCAGAGAAGCCATCCCGCGAGCAGTCGCTCGGTCAGGATAACGACCAGGATCAGCAGCAGCGTCAGAGTCATCACTCCGCGGCCGAGCCTCAGATCGGGCAATGCGTAATAGGTGATCGCCAGGATCACCGTCGACAGACTGAGCGCCTGGATGACCCGCGTCACCATCACGCTCCGCTGGCGGATATGCTGGAAATCATAAAGATCGAAGAGATAGAAGGTCGCCACGACAACGAAGGTCGTGAAGAGCAGCCTCGCCCATCCCATGTCTCCACTCAGGATCCCGCTCGTGTCTTCAAAGAACCTCAGGTAGAGACCGGCAACGCAGCTCAAATAGACCAGTAACGTCTCGATAAATACCAGCGCGAATTTTCGATTTCGATATTCCATTGCTCAGTAAACCCCGACCGTCGCACCATCGATCAGGGCAGGCAAAAAATCATCCGCCCGAGGATCCCCCGGGAACCCTGTTCATAACGACCCCGAAGAGACTGTCCTCGCTCAGCTGGGCGATTGCTTTGGCCATCTGATCGGAGGTCGTCACACCGGGTCTGACCACCATGATCGTTGAATGAGTGTTGAGCACCAGCAGGCTGGCATCGGAACTGGTCAGCAGCGGCGCCGAGTCGAAGAGTATGAAATCATAGTACTGGTCGATCTCGGAAATGAATCTGGTGAAGTCCGCCGAAGCAAGAATCTCCGTGGAGTTGACGAATCGCCCCCGCGTCGGAATGATGTCGAATCCGATCGGCATTATGCGCATGATGGCCGCTTCCGGCGCCATCTTGTCAGTCAGCGCCTCGAGCAGCCCGATCTCGCAGTCCATGCCGAGCAGCCGACCGACCGATGGTCTCATGAAATCCGTATCGACTACCAGTACGCGCTTGCCGGCCTTCGAAAGCGCAACGGCCAGATTGAGCATGACGCAGGTCCGACCTTCGGAATGATGCGCCGAAGTGATGAGCAGCCGCTTGAGCGGAGGATTCTTGATCGAAGCCACGATCAGGGCCGCCGCAAGTCGAGTGAACTGAGCAGTCGCCTCGGGATCTATCTCGCTGATCGAAACCAGATGCTGGTCGACGCGTGTGAGAGCCACCTCGGTCTCCTGAACCGGTCGCATCAGCTTGCGCATTCCGGGAAATCCCTGCGACTCCGGATACCCTGCATCCTGCTTGATCAGACCGACTTCCTTCTCCTCGGACTCCCGGCCCTCCGCATGATCCTGATCATGAATGATCTTCAACATTTCCGATTTCTGTGCCATCGTCGTCTCCTTAAACCCGGGGCGAGTCAGGTATTTTAGCGACTACCCAATATCTGGAATATCTTCGTGCTGTCGAGAATAAAGACGACAGCCGGGATCGATACAATCATCAGCAGAAGAACGAACACACCGCGAACCAGCCTGATGCGCCGGGTTCGAGCCTGTTCGATTTGAGACCTGGTTTCGGGGATCATGGCCAGGACGGGGGCTCCCAGGTAGAAATCTATGTCTCGTTCGTCGTTGAGAATGAAAAGCTTGGGCAATTCGACGATGATGACGGCCAGCAGGGCGATTCCCAGCGCGAGGCCCAGCGCCAGGCCGACCAGCATGAGCAGGTTCGGAGCGACCGGCATCAGGGGCAGGCTCGCCGGATCGATGATTCTGAAGAGCGGCGCTTCGTTACCGCTCACGCCCGCCGTACGCTTGAGCCGTTCCTGCTGGTCGATGAGCCTCGAAAATCTGATCGCCAGCCTGTCATACTCAGCCCGGTTGGCCAGCGCGACCGTGTCCGGCGCCATCGGCGGAAGTCCTCCATCCGCCTCGACGTTGAGCCGTCCCGCCGCGATGTTCTTCCGCTCGAGATCGCGACGGTTGACCTCCTTCTGCGTCTCGAGCCGGCTCAATTCCTGACGCAGCCGGCGCATTTCGACCATCTCGGGAGCATTGAGCGCGACACCGTTCTCAGTGGCCCCCGATGCCATCCGCTCCATCTGCCGGTTGATCTCGGAGATCTGCTCCCTGACGGCGATGATCTTCGGATTCTTCTCGGTGTACTGCGTCTGATAGACCTTGAGCTGTGCGTCGAGATCGGCCTTTCTGACCAGCAGCGCTCCGAAGGCGGCATTTCCCGCGCTGCCGCGCGTCGCCGCATCGGCGATGATCCGCTCCTGATCGGAGATCTGCTTCTTCGTCTCCAGGATCTGGTTTTCAAGCAGGACCTGCTGATCCGACAGCGCCTCGATCGCTGAATCGACCGCCACCTTCTGCGTTCGCGCCGCCATCGCCTCTGTCGCCTGGCGGGTGGCGAGCTGGTTCCTGAGCGCCGCCAGATCGCGCTCCGAACCGATCTGCCTCAACCTCGATTCGACTTCGCTGACCTCGATGCTGATCCGCCTGATCTCGTCCAGCGCATGCTGCCTGATCTCGGCATTCGCCTGCTCGAAGACCGCCGCCAGATCCTCGACCACCTTCTTCGCCATCTCCCTGTCGGTATGCCGGAAAGCGAGTGAAACCGATTCCGGACCGTCAGGAATGATGTCCCTGTTCTTGACGTCCACCTTGATCTCTTTGCCCAGGATGCCCCGCGAAAACTCGGGATTGGCTATCATCGGATACGGCTTCAGCTCGTTGACCATCCGCCCCAGATTGCTGCGGCTTTTCAGATGCTGAACCACTGAGGTGAACTTGACGGCAGGTATCGGCATCCCCTCCCCGATCTGCTCGAGATTGGTGACACCGATCAGCGCTCGTGATTCATAGAGAAACGGAATCCTGCGGATGATCACAAATGTTGCGATCAACATTACGACAGACACCAAAAAGATCAGCCGGCGCCGATGCCACAGAATCTCCAGATATTCCATCAGCCCTTTTGGACGTATCTCCATAACCCACCCGTCAAAAATTATTAAATCTTCAATAGTTCAAACGGACACACGTGTGCCCACATCGCTCCCGCCGGGATCAGGCCTGGACCTGATCCCCGGCGAATCAGCGATTCTTCAATTCTGCGCTGACGCGGTTTCTCGACCTGAAGCGCCTGAATGTTGTGGCAATGGCGAACAGAATCAGCCCGGAAACCATCATCTGCAACGGTTCTTCCGAGCCGACTTTGAGAGCAGTTCCGAGCGGATTCTCCCGGGACTGATTTTGACTCAGCGATGTGTTGCCGACCGTCGAGTTGGCGCTTGTGAGGTTACCATCACCGGCGGCGGCAAATTGAGATATACCAATGCACAGCAGCAGGACAAGCAACAGCCTTAATACCATGTGACCTATCGAATTCATTACACACTCCCGTATCCATATCGATCGACGGGAATCTGAGTTGGGGGAGGAACCCTCTCACGGTCAGATTTCGCGATCTATACCCGATTTCTTTAGATCAGGTGATTGACAGGGCACTATCAAGTTGTGAATTTGCTTTCTTTTGCGTAGAGGGTATGGCGATCTCATCTTTCCTCTCACAGGGGCTGAGCTGCATCATCAAGCAGGGAAAGAGATGTCTTTGAGACATAGCGCACACAGATTTCGGCCGGCCAAGGGGGGTCTACGGGGGATATGACCTTCAAGCTGTGTCGATCTCGCCGTTTGAATGGCAATCGGATAAAGAAGGTTGTCTTTTT
>CALBSU010000519.1 GCA_937967285.1 uncultured Acidobacteriota bacterium | reverse complement strand
GATCGGGATTGAGCAGATACGGATCGCTGCTTCCGACCTCGGCTCCGAGCGGATCAAGCTGGACCGTATCGACATAACCTCCCGCACTGCTCGTATCTCCCCAGTTTCCGGTCACCGGATCGCCCACCCGCCAGCGAAATTCGTCCGTTCCGCCGCTGATGGTACCCCTCGCCAGCAGACCTCCGATGAGGTTCTCGTCCGGCGATTCCCGTTTCATACTTCGTACGCGTGTCGTTTTATGATATGATCGGCCAGCTTGACGTAAAGAGCCATCAATCAAGGAGTAAACAGACATGCTGGATGCGGTCGCGGTTCAGGAACTGCGCGAACAATTCGAGAATTTGAAACCCCGTGTCGGAGAACTGCGGAGGTTTCTTTGACGTTGATGCCAAGCGGACTGAACTGGCAAAAATAGAGGAGCAGGCCTCGGCGCCCGACTTCTGGAACGATCAGGAGAAGGCGCAGAAGGTCCTGCAGCAGCGTTCCCGTTTGGAGCGCGCAATCAATGCGGCGGAGAGCCAGGCGCGGCTGGTCGACGACATCGAGGTCCTCTTCGAGTTCGCGACCGACGACGAGAGCTCGGCGACTGAATTGCGGGAATCGCTCAGGCGACTTGAGACGGCGGTCGAGGAGAGCGAGACGCAGATGCTGCTCGGCGGCGAGAACGACGGGCGGAACGCGATCGTGGCGATCAACGCCGGAGCGGGCGGAACGGACGCGCAGGACTGGGCCGAGATGCTGCTCAGGATGTACCTGCGGTGGTCCGAGCGGCGCGGCTTCAAGACCGAGATGATCGACTACCAGCCGGGCGAAGAGGCGGGGATCAAGTCTGCCACTTTCCGGATGGAGGGCGATTACGCCTACGGTCTGATGGCCTGCGAGGTCGGCGTCCACCGTCTGGTCCGGATGTCGCCATTCAATTCGGGGCAGAGCCGCGAGACGAGTTTCGCCTCGGTCTTCGTGACGCCCGAGATCGACGAGGACATCGAGATCGAGGTGCTGGACAAGGACCTGCGGATCGACACCTATCGTTCGACGGGAGCGGGCGGCCAGCACATCAACACGACCGATTCGGCTGTCCGGATCACTCACCTGCCGACGGGGATCGTCGTGACCTGCCAGAACCAGCGGTCGCAGCACCAGAATCGCGATGTGGCGATGCGGGTGCTCAAGTCGAGGCTCTACGAACTGGAGATCGAGAAGAAGCAGGCCGAGACCAACAAGCTGGCCGAATCGAAGCGCGACATTTCATTCGGATCTCAGATCAGGAACTACGTCATGCACCCGTACCGTCTGGTCAAGGACGTCCGGACGAAGTTCGAGTCATCGGACGTCGACGGGGTGCTGGCCGGAGACATCGACGATTTCATCAAGGAATATCTGCTTTCGAAGCGCGCCCTGACGGCGTAAAGGAACCCTGGACAGGAAATGGCCGGTCGTAAACAAATGACACCACCTCCCGACCCCGAACCCGCGCCCGATGCGTGGCGGGACGGACCGTGGAACGAGATTACAGGGATAGTCTGCTTCGGCCTTGGGCTGGTGCTGTTGCTGGCGCTGGTCAGCTACAGCGGCGACGATCCGTCGTGGAACACGACGGGGACCAACGCCGTGGCCCGCAACTGGATCGGGCCGCTCGGGGCGAACATTTCGGATTTCCTCTTCCAGGCGATCGGCCTGGCGTCGTTCTTCGTGCCGGCCGCGCTCTTCTACGCAGGGTGGTATCAGTGGCAGGATGAGCGGCCGACGGTGCCCAAGCCGAAGGCTCTCGGGATCTTCCTGATGCTGATTGCGATCACGGGTTTTCTGACCCTGATCGGGCCTGAGAAGCCGGAGACATTCTATCTCGGCGGCGCTATCGGACGCTGGCTGGTCTACGGTCAGGGGATCGGGCTGGCATACTGGGTCGGGTCGCTCGGAGCGATCGTCGCGTTGATGCTGATCTTCATCATCGGGCTGCTGATCGGGACCGATTTTTCGATCCTCTCGACGATCGTCAAGCTCTCTGAAGCCGAGCAGCAGCCGGGTCTGATCAATTCCGTCACGGGCCAGTTCAGAAGCTGGCGCGGCGTGAGGCCGGTCGAGACGGATGATGCAGTTGCTGAAAGCACGCCCCGTCGACCTCCGGCGCCGGCGATCAGACGCCAGAAACCGGTTCATAAGGAAGAGCTTGAAGAGACGGTTCCGGTTACCGCGGCCCTGCCTCCAAAAGGTAAAACGGTCAACGGCAGGCAGAGCAGCAAGGTGGAACTGAGCGATGACCCATATGAAGCGATTGAGGAAGAAGATGAGATAACTGAGGAAACGGTCGAGGAGGCCGGCGGACAGCGTTCGATCGACGACATGATCGCTACGGCGTCGGTCAAGCGGACTGACCTTTCCGAAGAGAACGCCAAACCGGCGCCGAAATCGACAGTCGGGAAGGTGGCGACGGCGATCGCACGGATCGTCGCGGATTACAAGATCCCCGGGACCGAGATGCTGACGCCGCCCGCGCCTCATTCTGAGCAGGAGGAGACGGAACTGCTCGAACGCGCGCGCCAGTTGGCTGAGAAGTGCCGGGAGTTCAATGTCTCGGGACAGGTCAAGCAGATCAGTCCGGGCCCCGTGGTGACGACCTTCGAATTCAAGCCCGACCCGGGAGTCAAGTACAGCCGCGTGGTCAGCCTGGTCGACGACCTGTGTCTGGCCCTGAAGGCTGAATCGATCCGCATCGACAGGATTCCGGGCAAATCTACGGTCGGCATCGAGGTTCCGAACACCAACCGCGAGATCATCCGCATTCGCGAGGTGATCGAATCGAAGAAGTTCCGCGATTCCGAATCGAAGCTCTCTCTGGCGCTCGGCAAGACGATCGACGGATCGAACTATGTTGCCGACCTCGCCCGCATGCCACACCTGCTGATCGCGGGCGCGACCGGCGCCGGCAAATCGGTCATGATCAACGGCATCCTGGTCTCGTTGCTTTACAAAGCCTCGCCCGACGAGGTCAAGATGATCATGGTCGATCCGAAGCGGCTCGAACTCGGACTCTACGCCGACATCCCGCACCTGCTGACCCCGATCGTGACCGATCCGAAACGGGCCAGCAATGCGCTCCGCTGGGCCGTGGCCGAGATGGAGAACCGCTACAAGCACCTGGCGGCCTTCGGCGTCCGCAACATCGATCAATATAATAATGATGTCTGC
>CALBSU010000518.1 GCA_937967285.1 uncultured Acidobacteriota bacterium | reverse complement strand
TCGGACGTGATCGGCGCGCTGACGCTCGAGGCTCTGCGCGGGACTCCGGTCGCCTTCGATGAGCGGATCCATGCGGCCCGGCCGCACGCGGGACAGATCGAGAGCGCGCGCCGGCTGCGCGAGGTCATGGCCGGAAGCGAGATCCGCGAATCGCATCGCGACCGCGAGGTCGATCCGCGCGTTCAGGATGCCTACGCTTTGCGCTGCATGCCGCAGGTCCACGGGGCGGCGCGTGACGCACTGGAGCATGCGCGCCGTGTGATCGAGGTCGAGATCAACAGCGCCACCGACAACCCGCTGGTCTTCGCCGGACAGCGCGAGGTCATCTCGGGAGGCAATTTTCACGGTGAGCCGATCGCACTGGCGCTCGATTACGCGGGCATCGCGGCGGCCGATCTGGGAACGATCTCGGAGCGCCGGATCGAGCGGCTGGTCAACCCGGCGCTCTCGGGACTGCCGGCCTTCCTCTCCGCCAATCCGGGAACCAATTCGGGATTCATGATCGCTCAGGTGACCGCCGCTTCGCTGATCGCGGAGAATAACATCCTCGCGCATCCGGCCTCCGTCTTCACGCTGCCGACATCGGCCAACAAGGAAGATCATGTCTCGATGGGAATGACCGCGGCGCTCAAGCTGGATCAGATCGTCCGCAACCTCGAGCTGATTCTGGCGATCGAGCTGCTCTGCGCCTCCCAGGGACTGCATTTCCTGAGCCCGCTCAAGCCCGGACCGCGGTTGCAGGAGGTATGCCGCCGCGTGCACGAGATCGTCCCTCCCCTCGAAAACGACGTGCCGCTTTCGGGATTCATCGAATCCCTCGTTCCGCTTTTATATCAACTGGATTCCATTTGAAGGTAAGAAATTATGAATGCCAGAAATATCAGGGCTCCGCACGGCAACCAGCTCAGCTGCAAGGGCTGGATCCAGGAAGCCGCGCTGCGGATGCTGATGAACAACCTCGATCCCGAGGTTGCCGAAAACCCCGATGATCTGATCGTCTACGGCGGAACGGGCCGCGCGGCGCGCAGTTGGGAGGCCTACGATGCGCTTGTTCGCAGCCTGCGCTCGCTCGAGAACGATGAAACGCTGCTGGTTCAGTCCGGCAAGCCGGTCGGGATCTTTCGAACTCACGAGGACGCTCCACGGGTGCTGATCGCGAATTCGAATCTGGTCGGTCACTGGTCGAACTGGGACGAGTTCCAGCGGCTGGAGAAGCTCGGGCTGACGATGTACGGGCAGATGACCGCCGGGTCGTGGATCTACATCGGCAGCCAGGGCATCGTTCAGGGAACGTTCGAGACATTCGCATCGGTGGCCGAGAAGCATTTCGGCGGCTCGCTCAACGGGAGGCTGGTCGTTTCGGGAGGGATGGGCGGAATGGGCGGCGCGCAGCCTCTGGCGGCGACGATGAACGGCGCCAGTTTTCTGGGGATCGATGTCGATCCGTCGCGGATCCACAAGCGCATCCAGACGGGGTACTGCGACGACATCTGCTACGATCTGGATGCCGCGCTCGAGCTGATCGCGGCGGCGCGCAAGAGCGGGCACAGCGTCTCGATCGGACTGGTCGGCAACTGCGCCGACGTGCTGCCCGATATGGTCAGGCGCGGGATCGTGCCGGACGTTCTGACCGATCAGACCAGCGCGCACGATGCGCTGAACGGGTACGTTCCGCACGGAATCAGTCTCGAGGATGCGCTTCAGTTGCGCCGCGAGAATCCGAAGGAGTACGTCCGGCGCTCGATGGAGTCGATGGCCCGGCACGTCCGCGCCATGCTCGATCTGCAGCGGAAGGGTTCGGTGACCTTCGATTACGGAAACAACATCCGGACCCAGGCGAAACTGGTGGGCGTCGAGGACGCTTTCGAGATCCCCGGCTTCGTTCCGGAATACATTCGCCCGCTCTTCTGCGAGGGTCGCGGTCCGTTCAGATGGGTCGCGCTGTCGGGAAAGCCCGAGGACATCCGGCGGACGGATGACCTGGCTCTCGAAATCTTTCCCGAAGATCCGGTGCTCGACCGCTGGCTCAAGCTGGCGGGCGAGAAGATCCGATTCCAGGGGCTGCCATCGCGAGTCTGCTGGCTGGGATACGGTGAGCGCGCTGAATTCGGCGCGGCGATCAACGATCTGGTCAGGCGCGGAGAACTGAGCGCTCCCGTCGTCATCGGCCGCGACCATCTGGACACCGGGTCGGTCGCCTCGCCGTATCGCGAAACCGAAGGCATGCTCGACGGGTCGGACGCGATCGCCGACTGGCCGCTGCTCAATGCCATGATCAACACGGCGGCCGGCGCCTCGTGGGTCTCGATCCACAACGGCGGAGGCGTCGGGATCGGATATTCGCTGCACGCCGGAATGGTCGTCGTGGCGGACGGCACCGACGGCGCTTCGCGCAGGCTCCAGCGCGTGCTGACGACCGATCCCGGCATGGGCATCATCCGGCACGTCGATGCGGGCTACGATGACGCAGTCCGCGAAGCCCGCGAACACGGCATCAGGATACCGATGAACGGGGACGACCGGGGATGAAGAACTTCGAGGACCCATTCTGGCCGAGGGCTTCGGCCTGGCTGAGCGGAGAGACGCTGGATCCGGTCCAGGGCCGTCTGGCGATCATCGGCGCGCCGGTGCGACTCGGTTCGATCACTCCGGGCCGGACCGATCTTGCCCCGGCGGCCGTCCGCGCCATCCTCCGCAGGTTCAGCACCTGGGACGTCGAGACGCGCCGCGACCTGCGGCATCTCAGCGTCATCGACCGCGGAGACCTCGATCTCGCCGAAACAAGGCTCGAGGACGCGCTGGCTCCGATCGCGGCTGCCGTCAGCGACGCCCTGAAGACTGCGGATGCCGCGGTCATTATCGGAGGCGACAACGGAGTGACGCGGCCGGCGGTCCACGGCCTCGGAGTTCCGCTCGAACGCTGCGGACTGATCACGATCGACGCCCATTTCGATCTTCGCGATACGTCGAACGGCCTCTCGAACGGCAACCCCGTCCGGGCGCTGCTCGAAGACGGACTGCCGGGTGGGAACATAGTCCAGATCGGCCTGCTGCCCTTCGCCAACTCGCAGAGCTATCATCAGGTAGCGCTCGATGCGGGAATCGAAGTCGTGACGATCGATCGCGTCCGCGAAGAGGGCATCCGCCGGGTCATCGGCGACGCGCTCGACGGGCTGGTCGGCCGCGTCGACGCCATTCACGTCGATCTCGATATCGACGCGCTCGACCGCAGCTTCGCGCCGGCCACGCCCGGATCGCGACCCGGCGGACTGGCGCCGTGGGAACTGCTTCACGTCGCGCGCGCCTGCGGCCGCGAACCGAAAGTCCTGTCGATCGACCTCGTCGAGGTCGATCCGACCCAGGACGTTGCCGAGACCACGGTCATGACGACCGCTTCCTGTCTGCTCGCTTTCGCATCGGGCCTGTTGCGAAAATATATTTGACGCCAAGGCGCCAAGTTGGCCAGGATGGAATTAAAGGTGGGAATGCTCATGATTTCTCCATCTCGCCTTTCATTCATCGGTTAGATCCGGATCTTCATTGCCTGAATAAACCTTGGCCCCCTTGGCGACTTGGCGTCTAATTTTGCGCCATATGGCTAAGCAGTTAAAACTGGAAACTATTCCCATGCTCGTCGTCACCAACATCTCGCAGCTCGTCACGCTGAGCGGACCCGACAGGCCGCGCACTGGACCGGAGATGCGCGATTTGTCGATCATCGAGGACGGTGTTCTGATCGTCCGCGACGGCAGAATCCTCGCGGCGGGCGCCCGGGATGTCACACGGATTCCAGTCGATGCCGAAGTGATCGACGCCGGCGGGCGGATCGTCCTGCCGGGATTCGTCGATGCGCATACGCATCCGGTCTTCGGCGGGAACCGCGCCGCCGAGTTCGAGATGCGCGCTGCCGGCGCCACCTATCAGGAGATCGCATCCCGCGGCGGCGGCATCAACTCGACCGTCGGGATGACGCGGCGGGCGAGCGAGGACGAGCTGCTCGAAGCCGGACGGAGATACGCCCGCTGGTTCCTTCGAACAGGTACGACCACGATCGAGGCCAAATCGGGCTACGGCCTGAGCCTCGACGACGAACTCAAACTGCTGCGCGTCATCAGGCGGCTCGATGCCGAAGACGGCCCGGCCTGCGTCCCGACCTTTCTCGGCGCGCACACGACTCCCCCGGAATTCAAAGGGAGAACCGATGACTACGTCGATCTCGTCGTCAATGAGATGATCCCGCGTGTCGCAGACCAGGGACTGGCCGAGTATTGCGATGTCTTCTGCGAGGAAGGGGCGTTCTCTGTCGATCAGTCGAGGCGCATTCTGACGGCGGCACGCAAGGCGGGAATGAAGCTGCGCGTTCACGCCGATCAATTGACCAGGGGAGAAGGCGCGCTGCTGGCGGCCGAACTCGGAGCCGCAACGGCCGATCACCTTGAATTCGCGGATGCCGCGGCGATCGCGGCGCTCAAACGGGGGGGAGTCCAGCCCGTCCTGCTGCCGGCTTCGGTTCTGATGATCGGATCGGAACGCTACCCTGACGCTCGCGCGATGATCGACGCGGGCCTCGCCGTTGTCGTCGCCACGGACTTCAATCCCGGATCCTCGCCGGTCCCCTCGATGCCTCTCGCGCTCTCGCTTGCATCGACACGGATGAAGATGACTCCGGCAGAATCGATCACCGCCGCCACGATCAACGCCGCCTGCAGCCTCGGCCGCGGCGACTCGATCGGCTCGCTCGCCCCCGGCAAATTCGCTGACTTCGCCATCCACGACTGCGACGACTACCGCGAACTGCCCTACTTCACCGGAATCGAACACCCGATCTCCGTTTTCAGGCGCGGAGTTCCCGTCTTCTCACGCTGACTCGCCGGATTTCCCCGATCGTTTCAGTCGAGCTTCGGTCGCCGCTTCATATCCGCGCTGCGAATCCAGAATGTGATCGGTCATCGCCGCCCGTGCCTCGGCAACCTTGTGGTCCCTGATCGCGCGATAGATCCGGACATGCATCTCGGTCAACTCCCTCGCATCGCGCGCCAGATCGATCGTCTTGCTGATCATCTCGAAGTGCATCGACGAGACCATCTCGAGCACCGTCGCCAGAATCGGATTCCCCGCCGCCTCTGCGATCGCGCGATGAAACCTGATGTCATGCACCAGATACTTCTGCGCGTCGTCGAAACAGTCGTACATGCTCGTCAACTCGTCGGCCAGCGCCGCCAGATGCTCGCTCCGCGCTCGCTCCGCCGCCAGCCCCGCCAGCAGCGCCTCGAGCAGACGCCGCGCCTCGTAGATCTCACCGATCTTGAATCCATGCAGCGCTCCCAGCAGCCTCAACGGCTCGCTCCCGATCGCCGGCGGCCCCTCGGCCACAAACGTCCCCACACCTCGCCGCACCCGCAACACTCCGATCGAAGTCAGATTCCTCAACCCCGATCGCAATGACGCACGGCTCACCCCCAGCTCCCGCGCGAAATCCCGCTCCGGCGGCAACCTGTCACCCGCTTTCAGACTCCCCTCCTCGATCAACTCCTGAATCCTTCCCACTACCTGATCGGGCGTCGGATCATCAATTCTCTTGTCCTCTTTTTTCATCATCTCCATCACCAGCCGGTCAGACCACCTGTGCCCGCGGCAACTCAGTTCGCCGGACATATAACACCGCATCGGCGGGCCGTCAACGCCGCCGCCGCTCAATCCGGCGCACCGCGTCAATTAATGGGATATTCCAAATTGACAAGCCCTTTTTCGATATGGTAGAAGCGATATCATGCACTTCGGTGGTCTGACCACCAAAAAAGCACTATATAAATAATGTCAGACAAATACTATTTAAATTACCAGGGCCGGCGGAGGCCCGTCTCGGAGGACCAGAGATGAAGAGGAGAGTTATGCGAGGTTTGGCGAGCGCGGCGATGGCGCTGATCTGGCTGACTACCTGTCTGGTGACGGGTTACGGTCAGTCGAATTTCGGATCGATCCGGGGAGAGGTGACAGACGGGACGGGAGCGGCGATTGCGAATGCGCGGGTACGGATCGTGGAAGTGGGGACGAATCTGGAAACGGTAGCGGTGACGAATGCGGCCGGGGCCTACAGCGCATCGGGGTTGCGTCCGGTGGTCTACAGCATTTCGGTCGAGGCGGGCGGATTCAAGAAGGCGACGCGGAACAACGTCAAGCTGGACACGGCGCAGGATCTGGGATTGAACTTCGTGCTCGAGCCCGGGGATGTGAGCGAGTCGGTGACGGTGACGACGGACGTGCCGCTGTTGCAGACGGAGACGGGCGTGGTGGCGCAGACGATCCAGCAGCGTGTGATCACGGATCTGCCGCTCAACGGGCGGAACACGCTGGAGCTGGCCTTGACGCTGCCGGGCGCGACGGGATCGGCCGGATCCGAGATCTCTGAGGTCTTCAATGCGGATGTGGTGCCGGGGCGCGAGATCAGCATCAACGGCGGGCGCGCGGGATCGACGCAGTTCTATGCCGACGGCGCGAATGTGACGAGCATCGCGCTGGCGCGGACGAGCATCTCGTTCTCGCCGGACACGATCCAGGAGTTCACGGTCCTGCAGGCCAACTATTCGGCGCAGTACGCGCAGGCGGGCGGCGCGGTGATCCAGCAGACGACCAAGAGCGGAACGAACGAATTTCACGGTACGCTCTACTGGTTCCACCGGCAGAGGGCGCTCTCGGCCAATCCGTTCAACGCGACGCGGCTGGCGATCTTCGATAACGACGCGCGGACGCCGCTCCGCCGGCAGCAGCTCGGGTTCAACGTCGGAGGTCCTGTCTGGCTGCCGAAGAAGGTCTTCGGGCCGGCCGGAATTTACGACGGTCGCAACCGGACGTTCTTCTTCGTATCGTACGAGCCGACGCGGCAGCTCGTCTCGGACATCAACTTCCAGTTCGTGCGGGTGCCGACCGAGGAGGAGCTGAACGGCGATTTCCGGAACACGCAGGTCTACCTGCCGAACGGGACGACGCGGCCGATCGCGCCGTTCTATCGTCAGTTCGTCAGGCTGCCGAACGGGGCTCTGGGATTCATTCCGAACCCGAACTTCAATCCGAACGCGGCGCCGAGCGCGTCGAATCCGCGGTTCCAGTTCAACAACTTCCCGCTCTTCGACAACGGCGGGCGGACGCTTTCGGTCAACGGACAGAGCTACGTCAATCCGGTCGCGCAGCGGATCGCGCGCGAGCTCTACCCGCGGTCGAACATTCCGTTCATTCAGGAAGCGGGCAATCCCAACAACGGAGCGAACTACGTTTACAACAGGCAGTCCAATTTCAACGACGACAGGTACACGATCAGGATCGACCAGCAGGTAGGCGACAACAACCGGATCAGCGGACGGTACACCGTGCAGCCGTTTGCCGGGGACAGGGTCTTCCGCGATCCGATCGGGTACGGCGACATCAGCGACACGACGGATGCGCGGCAGGTTCTCTTCACGTGGACCAGCAATTTCAGGTCGAACATGGTCAACGAGCTGCGCGTCTCGTACAACTTCGGCAGGTTCACACGGGACTTCCCGACGGCGCTGCAGGACCGCGATCTGACCAATGAATATCTGAACATCGGCGGCCCCGGCGCGGGCAATCCGAATCTGATCGGGTTCGGCGCGCCGCGCTTCTTCCCCGGAGCGGCGCCGCGCGGCGACAACAATGCGGGCGCCGGCCGCAACTGGGACGTGCTGGGTTTCCGCGCGCCTCAGGACGTCGGCAAGAACACTGAACATACCTACATCATCACCGACGATCTGACCTGGGTGCTCGGCAACAAGACGCTCAAGATGGGATTCCAGGGTCGGCTGCTGATGCTCAACCAGTCGTCGCTCGGATTCGGCACGCTGGCCGGCGGACGTTTCAATTTCAGCCAGAACCAGACGGCGGACAGGTACTGCAGCGCATCGCCGTTCGGCGGACTGATCACCGGCTGCACGGGGACGGCGCTCGGAGGCGACTCACTGGCCAGCTTCCTGCTCGGCGTGCCGGACGGGCTGCAGGTGCAGACCGAGAACCTGTCGAATCCGTACTACTATCGCTGGAAAGACGTGGCCGGATACATCCAGAACGACTGGAAGGTGCGGCCGAATCTGACGCTCAATCTTGGCGTGCGATATTCGTATCAGTCGCCGCGCTGGGAGAAGAACAATCTTCAGGGGCAGATGAACCTGGACCGGCTCGAGGCCAATCCGTTCCGCAGCAACCTGCCGGCGCCGGTCTTCGAATTCTCGGGAGTCGACGGGCGGTCGCGTTATCTGGTCGATCAGAAGTTCTGGGATTTCGAGCCGCGCCTGAGTTTCGCATGGACGCCGGACATGGGCTGGAACAAGAGCCGCAAGCTGGTCGTCCGCGGAGGTTTCGGCGCGACGCATGTCCCGCTGTTCGGAAACGATCGCGAGCCGATGCCGAACATCGGAGCGCAGACCTTCGGCGGATACCGGGCCTACAGTCCGGTGCTCGGACCGAACGACAACACGGCGCCGACCAACCAGATCATCACGTGCGGTTTGGGAATCTGCAACAACCCGCAGATCCCGATGCAGTTCGGGTTCAACAATCCGGCGCTTTCGCCCGACCCGACGCTCTTCACCGTGCCGGCCAACGGCCTGATCCGTCCGGGCGATCTGGCGGGCGCAACGGTCAACCAGCAGACGCGCCAGGATGTCCGATACAGCGCGCTCGGCTTCATCGGCGATCCGAACTTCACGACGCCCAACGTCTACAACTTCAGCCTGCAGGTGCAGTACGAACTGGGCGCCAGCAATCTGATCACGGTCGGGTATCAGGGCAGCCGGAGCACGCATCTGATCGGCCCCTCGACCGACGTCAACCGGCCCGATCCGTTCACGGGAGTGCAGCCGATCTCGGGCTTCAACAGCCGGTTCGGTCAGGGCGGCATCTTCATCATCAATCCGACCAACTCCTCCGCGATCTATCACGCCGCAACCTTCGAGTTCGAGCGGCGGCTGACCAGGGGGCTGCAGGTCCGGTTCAACTACACGTTCAGCAAGAACATCGACGATTCATCGGGAGGCATCACCTTCCCGCTGCCGAACAATTCGTTCAACAATTCGAGCGTCGACGTCAACATCACGCGCAACCAGACGCCGTACGACAGCCGGGCGGAGCGATCGGTGGCGAGCTTCCACACGCCGCACATCTTCAATCTCTCGACCTTCTACGAACTGCCGTTCGGCACGGGCAAGCGGTGGCTCAACGGCGGAGGGGTGCTGGGAACGGTTCTCGGCGACTGGCAGGTGACGGCGCTCGGGCGTGCGCGATCGGGTCTGCCGACCTCGATCGGGCTCGGACGCGGCAACGCGCTGAATCTGGGCCTGCCGGGCGGATCGCTTCGTCCGGACATCATCGCCGGCGTGCCGCTCAAGAACCCGAACTGGTCGCCGGAGAAGGCCAACATCGAGCCCTACGTCAACCCGCTGGCCTTCGCATGGCCTGAACCGGGAAGGCCCGGCAACGCTCCGCGAAATCTGTCGCTGCCGCTGCCGTGGGTCAACACGATGGACATGAGCGTCTTCAAGAGGATCCGGATCCCGAACTCGGATACCAAGTCGTTCGAGTTCCGGGCCGAGTTCTTCAACGTCTTCAACCATCGCGTCTTCACAGACGGCGGAACCAATCGAAACCTGCTGGCCGCGGGCGATCAGAACAACCTGCTGCTGACCAATGCCGACGGCACATTCTCGCCGATCGCCAACGTCAAAAACAGGTTCGCCAATCTGACGGCTCCGGGAGTCTGGAACGCGATCATCGCGAAGAGCCAGGGAACGGCCGTCGATGCGGCGATCGCCAACCTGCCCGGATCGGGGACGGGAGGCCTCGGCTGTCCGACGAACTCGACGGAGCTCTCGCGGAACAACCTCAACCCGCTCAGTCCGGCCTGCGTCGCGCGCGAGGTCTCGATCAACAACAACTTCTTCAGGCTGCAGCAGAACGGCGTCCGCTCGCGCATCATTCAGCTGGCTCTGAAGTTCTACTTTTAACCGGAAGCGTCGGCGGTCACGCATGTAAATTCAGCGTGACCGCCGGCGCTTGCGGCAGAGGCGGTCGGAATGATCTCCATCTGGTTTCTCATCCTGCTCCTGATTCAGGCGCGCGAGCCGCGAATCGGAGATCCGGGCTGGAGGTTCGACGAATCGCGTTTCGATCCCCGCTATCCGGCGATGCGCGAATGGGCGAAGGCGGGAGTCGAAGGCGGCATCCCGCTGCGAAACGCTCTCAGGATACGTGAGCGGCTGAAGCCCGGCGACAAGCTGCAGGCGGCGATCGACCGCGCGGCCGCGGCGGGAGGCGGGGTCGTTCTTCTCGAACCGGGCGAGCATCCCGTCACCGAAACGATCCGCCTGCGGTCACGCGTCGTCCTGCGCGGAGCGGACAATGAACGGTCGATCATCTCTGTCAGGATGAAGGCGCCGTTCTTCAGGGTCTCGGGCGGAAAACAGGCGACCGCGATCGAGGTGATCGATGCCGAGCGGGTCGGCTTCGAGGATCTGACCATCCGCTACGATGCGGTCGATTTCGAGCCTTACGACAAGGATGATTTCAATGCAGCATGGGACCGCCGCGTCTTCCACGAGGACGAAGCGCGTGACGATCAACTGTTCGTACATCTGCTGATCTTCACCCGTTCGCGCAACAGCTGGGTCGACAACTGCCGGATCCTCAAGGCCGGAGCGCATCCCGTCGGGCTCTCGAGCTGCACGCACATGACGATGCGCGACAATTTCATCGACCGCGCCTATGTCAAGAAGGACTCGATGCACGGAGGCTACTACGGCGTCTGGGGATCGAGTTACTGCCTCTTCTACAACGAGAAAGTTCGACGGATCCGGCATTTCGCGCTCATGCTTCCCGGGTGCAGGTACAACGTCGTCTACGATTGCGATTTCGAGGTCGATGTCAACTTTCACGATGCCGATGACGGAGACAATCTGGTCGAGCGGAGCCGGATCGCGACGCCGGTCTGGCACAGTTGGGACGCGATCGGAATCGGAGCGAAAGGCAAGCATCGTCCGCCGGGACCGGGCAACCTGCTCTTCTCCAACCGGCCGGTCTCGAAGGGGATCGGCGGATACAACCGCAGAATCAAAATGGAGGGAGACGATGCGGTCTATCAGGTGACGACTGAATTCGACCGCCCCGCAATCAGCGTCCTCAGCCGCGTTTCGCCGACTGGCGGAACGCTTTACGCCGTCAAAAGACAGCGGTGATCGTCTCGAGTCATGACAAACAATGAACGCTTCAATTCCGGCCGCAGGGACTTCCTTGCGGCGGCGGCCGGTCTGATAGCCGCGCCGGTTATGCCTGCGAGACGCGGTTTTTACAGCCTCGATCGCGGAGCCGACGGACGATGGTGGCTGATCGAGCCCGGCGGCGGGCCGTTCTTCTCGATCGGGATGAATCACATCGACCCGGCAACGCTGCGCTATCCCGAGAACGGCGATCTCTGGCGGCGCAAATACGGCAACAGCATGGAGCGGTGGCTCAGGGGGACAGTCCGGAAGGATCTGATCGAATGGGGCTTCAATTCGATCGGCTGGACTCAGGACATGGCGTCCAACGGAGTGACCAATCACAAGCAGTCGCGACTCTGGACGTACGAAGAATATCAGTGGCTGGGACTTCCCTACTGCGTCATGCTGCCCTTCGCCGACTTTCATCACTGGGACGCGCAGAACAGGCATCCCGACTTTTCGGCCCCCGAGTTCGCCGACTGGTGCGATTATGTGGCTCGGGAATACTGCTCGCGTTTCAGGGACGACCCGAAACTGGTCGGATATTTCTACGTCGACTGCCCCGCCTGGGTGCACACGCATCCGCACAGTCGCTGGAAAGGACCGATCTTCGATTATCGCCGGCTCGAGACAGAGTCCGGGCGGAAAGAACTGACAGCGCTCGCGACAGCCTACTACAAGACACTGCACGACGCCGTGCGCCGCTACGATCCGAATCACCTGATTCTCGGCGACCGCTACGAGGCGCGCGGAAGGATGGCCGCAGAGGTGCTCAGGGCGGCCGTCCAATATGTTGACGTCATGAGCTTCCAGCATTTCGGCACGCCGGATGCGATCGCGGCCGACCTGAGAAAATGGGCGGAGGTCACGGGCAAGCCGGTGCTGCTGGCGGATTCGGGCGGTAAGATCGTGCTCGAGGGCAGATCGGAGCGGCAGGACCCGCTGGTCTATCGTCAAATCATGGAGCGCATGCGCGATCTGCCGTCCTGCGTCGGATTCCATCTCTGCGGCGCGTACCTGCGCAACAGGATCCGCCGCAAAGGACTGCGTTATGAAGATGAACGCCCGGACGTCGAGGCGATCACAGGGATCACCGCCGTCAATCGCGAGATGCAGGCGTGGCTC
>CALBSU010000517.1 GCA_937967285.1 uncultured Acidobacteriota bacterium | reverse complement strand
CAGCCGCGCCGCAGAGAGGCCCGCAGGCCGCTCCGACCAGATTCGGCGTCGTCGATCTGGCCGGCGGAAGAACGTCGATCATCGAGGGGACGGCGCCGGTCTTTTCAGCGAAGGGCGATGAGATAGCTTTCATTTCGCGAGTCGAAGGCGAAAACAGACTGAATGCATTTTCTCCAGGGAGCGAACCTTCAATTCTGCTCAGGACCGCGGACAGGCTCGATGCTCCGGCATTCTCTCCGGACGGGAAAAGAGTCCTCTACCAGCGAATGGTCCGCGACGACTGGGAGATCTTCGCGGTCGACCGCGAGGGAAAGAACGAGACCCGGCTGACACGCGAGATCCAGCACGACATCCTGCCGCGTTTTCTGACCAACGACCTCGTCCTCGGAATGATCGGCGAGCCTCGCCACAGGCGCTCTTATCTCTACGATCTGAAAACCGGCAACCGGACGCAGATCTTTCACAACAACACGGTCCGGACGATCTCTCCCGAATATGCCTGGCTGACGCCGGACGACGGATCGACGGTGCTGATCCAGGCCGACCGCGACGGAGACACCGTCTCTCCGGAACGCGGGATCTACCTTGTGCGGCTCGACCGAAAAGTGACCAAAGCCGAGCTGATCGCCCGCCTCGAGCGCAACATTGCGGCCGAGCTGGCTCTGATGCGGGAAGGCGAGCGAATGTTCGCACCGATCGCGAACCGCGTCAGATCGATCGTCGATCGCGTCTCGACTTCGCGGATCTACGGGTACGAAAAGTCGCTCTTCGATTTCGACTCCAAGCACATCACGAAACCCGGCAACAAGCTGGCGGCCGAGTATCTGTTCAATACCTACAAATCATTCGGCTACGAACCGGCCTACCAGTGCTTCGAGAATCGAATGGCCCTGGACGGCAGGACGTGCAACGTCGTGGCGACACTGAAAGGGACCGAGAATCCCGAGCTGATATACATCGTCGGCAGCCATTTCGATTCTGTGCCTGTCGGGCCGGGCGCCGACGACGACAGCTCCGGGACCGCCGCGCTGCTCGAAGCAGCGCGTGCGCTGGCAAAGGATCCGATGCCGGCGACCATCATCTTCATCTCCTACACTGGCGAAGAATCGGGACTGCTCGGCAGCCGGGAATTCGTCCGCCAGGCGAAAGAACAGAACCTCAACATCGTCGGCGTACTCAACAACGACATGATCGGATGGGCGAACGACAACCGGCTGGACAACACAATCCGCTATTCGAATGACGGTATCCGCGACATCCAGCATGCGGCGGCATCGCTCTTCACGAAGATGATCACCTATGATGCGCGCTATCATCGCGGAACCGACGCAACGGCGTTCTTCGAGGTCTACGGCAGCATCATCGGAGGGATCGGCTCATACCCGGTGCTCGGCAATCCGAACTATCATCAGCCGACCGATCTGCTCGAGACGATCAATCATCAGCTGGTGGCCGAGACGAGCAAGACGACAGCCGCGACGCTGGCCATCCTGGCCTCGAGCCCGGCGCCTGTCAGGGACCTGACGATCGCGGAATATGACGGCAGGACGGCCCGCCTGACGTGGACGGCATCGCCGGAGAAGCACATCCGCGAATACATCGTCGTGCACAACGGAGAGAAACACAGGACCAGTTCGCCGCAGATAACCATTCGCGGCGCGCAGCCCGGCGCTGTCGTCAGCGTCAGGGCCGTCAACGCTCAGGGCCTCGAAAGCTGGGACCGGTCGACCATCACAATTCAGGAAAGAAAAAAGTAAGCGGGTGCGAAATTATATGAAAAAGCATTTACTGGTGATTCTTGCGCTGACGCTCGCATTGAATTTTCTGCCGTCGGCAGGTGCTCAGGACCGGCTCAAGACGATGCCGGGATACGAGCAGTACGAAAAAATGGGACGGCAGATCCAGGGATCGGTCAAACCGGGGGCGATTCAGGTCGCGTGGAAGGATGGCGGAAAGGCATTCGAGTTCCGCCGGGACGGCAAGACATTCCGCTACGATCTGGCCACCCGCCAGACGACCCCGACGACGGGGCCCTCGACCGGCCCGGAGCCCGGCAGGTTCGGACGGCGCGGCGCAGGCGGACCGGGTCGCGGCCGCCAGTACGCCGAAGCCGCATCTCCCGACAACAAACTGAAGGCTTTCTATAAAGACCGCAACCTCTGGCTCAACGATGGATCTGGCGAGATCCCCATCACAAGCGACGGAAGCGAGAAGGACCGCATCAAATACGGCACTGCCAGCTGGGTTTACGGCGAGGAGCTTAATCAGAACACCGCCATGTGGTGGTCGCCCGACAGCCGTAAAATCGCCTACTATCGCTTCGACGAAGGTCCGGTGAAGGACTACTACCTGCAGACGAATCAGACCGAACTGCAGAGCACGATGGATGTCGAGGCATATCCGAAAGCCGGAACGCCGAATCCGGTCGTCGATCTCTACGTTTACGACATCGCCTCAAAGAAGTCGATCAAGGTCGACGTCCGCGACGGCAAGCCCTTCGACAACAGCGTAATCGGGCATTACGTTTACGCCGTGCGATGGTCGCCCGACGGAACCGAACTGCTCTTCAACCGGACCAACCGCCGGCAGAACATCATGGAGTTCACGGCCTGCAATCCTGAATCCGGCAAATGCCGAGTCGTGGTGCGCGAGGAATGGCTGCCGAGCTGGACGACCAACACGCCGCAGATCGAATTTCTGAAGGACAATAAACGCTTCATCCGGGCCTCGGAGCGCACCGGCTGGCGCAACTTCATGCTCTACGATCTGAGCGGAAAGCTGCACGCGACGCTGACCGATCATCAGTTCGAGGTCGGCAACATCGTTCAGGTCAACGAGGAACTCGGCGTCCTGTTTTACACTGCACGCAGCGGCGACAACCACATGAAGATGCAGCTTCATCGCGTCGGGCTCGACGGCAAGGGCGATCGCCGGCTGACCGATCCCGCATTCAATCACTCCGTCGACGTCTCGCCCGACGGCAGATATTTCATCGATGTCGCGCAGAGGCATGACACGCCGCCATTCACCCGTCTGATGAGTTCCGACGGCAATCAGATCGAGGAACTGGCGAAGAGCGACACCTCGAAATTCGACCAGCTCGGACTCAAGCGCGTCGAACTGATCACCTACAAGGCCGCCGACGGAGCGACGGAGCTCCACGGCCTGCTTCATAAACCGTCGAACTTCGATCCCGGCAAAAAGTATCCGCTGCTCGTCTCGGTCTATGCCGGCCCGGCCACCAACGGCGCCCGCGAGACGTTCACGCTTCCCAATCAACTGACCGAATACGGATTCCTCGTCGCCACGCTCGACTCGCGCAGCGCCGGCGGCCGCGGCAAGCGATTCCTCGATGCCATCTACGGAAAGCTCGGCACGGTCGAGATCGACGATCAGGCCGCCGGCGTCAGAAGCCTCTGGAGCCGCCCCTACGTCGA